>CASFZR010000002.1 GCA_949299185.1 uncultured Spirochaetales bacterium | reverse complement strand
CACAAACACCGATATCCGACATACTCAAAGACAGCAAGTTTAGATAGTTCAGTACGTAACATAGCTCACAAACCAGAAACGCGCAATTTGGTACAAGCTGAGGAGTTTAGATAGTTCAGTACGTAACATAGCTCACAAACTGCAACGTACTTGACCATTGCTGATACAATGTTTAGATAGTTCAGTACGTAACATAGCTCACAAACTATATGGTAATGTTCCATATCATAATGCTCGTTTAGATAGTTCAGTACGTAACATAGCTCACAAACCAGATGCGTAATGGTCTTACTGCTGAAAATGTTTAGATAGTTCAGTACGTAACATAGCTCACAAACACTCAGGAAGTATATCGAGCGCCGGAACCAGTTTAGATAGTTCAGTACGTAACATAGCTCACAAACCTCTAGAATTACATAAAACAAAGGTTTTGGCCATGTTGTATCATTTTATTGCCCTTCGCTAAGGATTTCACAACCATCTTCATCTATTATTATCTTGTTGTCTATCACCTTTCTCAGAATATCATCACAAGGGAACTTGCTTTCTATGAAAAAGAGAGAATGTTTTAATGACTTACATTCCTTAACTAATAAGGCTACCTCGCTTTCCGAGAAGAACATCAGCATCCCTATGATCACGAAACAGCCTATGCCACAGTAGGAATGAACAAGATTCATATACTCCAATATCTTATCCAACGGATCTTCATATTCATATTCAGGAGAGAACCCAAGTATTTTTAACAAATCGTCTGATCCTGGTTCTTTATATGTAATCGGATACTGGAATCCTTCAGCTACGGTTTCCGCATACTTTATCAAAGCCGACAGGATCTGATTGGTCTCAAGATACATATCAGTTGAGACGATATATTCTTTTAGCGAGGAGGTAAGCCTAGTCTGGATCCTCCTATCTTCTATCTGAAAGGATACAGGAGATGGTATTGCCACGATATTCGATGACATGGAAATCTCTTTCTCGTTCTCAGATAACAGAAAACCCCCAGCTTCCCCCTCTATCTGGCTTAGCAGTTCACAGACATATGCCCTCATTATATGAGGATTCTCAATGGTAAGCATGGTCGAAGTTCCATCGCTACATATGATCTGATGCTGCCAATTTCTATGAATCAGCTTCATATAACCACCAATCTATCTGTTGATATCTCATACTCGGAGGAATACTCACCGCAGATATATTCCATCTTAGAGAATTGTCGTTCGGTGACCGGAAGCAACTGAACAAGTCCCCTCTCGGGTGTATTCTTCCGGACGTTCTCCGCTACGGTTCTCACAGCAGTTGCATTAAGAACAAGCTTCGCATAAACAGATTCCTGAAGCATAACGAATCCGCTTTTCATAAGGAATTTACGGAACTGCCTGTATGCTTTCCTGTCAGATGCAGTCAAGACGGGCAGATCAAACATGACAAACACCCTCATAAACCTAAAACTCATAGCTATACTGGATCATTTCGGAGATATCCCCTGCATCCAAGGCCGATAATACCGATCGCACATAAATGGATATCGCATTAAGTACAGTTGTCCTCTTATTCTGGATAATGACCGTTTCATTTAGCAGGTTGACTATCTCAAGCTTAAGCTCCTTGGTAAATTCAGACATATATGGCAAAGATAATACCTTCATGTCCACAAGCGGCCTGAATGGCTCCATGAGATCACTGCCAAGATTATATCTATTGAATGGATTGTGATGGTTTATTCCAAGCTGGGTAATTCTTCCAGTAACTACTATCTCCCTACAAACAGCAGAAAGGATTATAGCGTATCCATAATTCAATTCTGCATTTAATACCGTATCATCGGCTCTTGAGAATGAATGGCCCATCAATGCGTTGAAATAAACCTTTGCAGCTTGCCCTTCCCTATTCGTGGCATCTCCTGATTCGATACCCTCAATATATGAATAAACCTTTTCTGCCTCGGGGATCTCAAAAAAACCAAGGACCTCTGCCTGCTTACGAATCTTATCCTTTACTATTGCAGCCCAGACATCCCCTTTTACTTCATCACTCCATTGGACCTGCGACATCACCTTTGCGCTTGAGTCATATCCGCCATAACAAGGAATAAGATATGCTCCTGGATAACGATTGGAATCGCAGAACAGGACGGCAATCTTATTCCTCCAAAGGGATTCAAGCAATGAAACGGTAACCGTACAGCCCGTATTCTCTATCAATACGACAGAAATCTCATCGATGAGGATACGTTTGGTCGCCTCATTAGTCCTGATCACGAGATATCCCAGTTTCAGTTCTACCTTCGCTCTTGAACTAATGACGACGACCCTCCAGCTCATGCCTTAATCTCCTGTATATTCTCAAACAAGCCTGTCACGCTTTGATCGATTATCAATATCCCTTTCTCATTCGTTTCCATTTTAGATGTAAAAGTAATAAGCCCTGCATTGGGACTTCCTCCAATGGTTTTCAAATCTGCAAGGCCTTTTCCCATTCCAAAATATGAAAGCATTGAAATCAAAACACTACATTGTTCCTCAATTGATAACCCTATAAACGTCTCCCTGCCATCCAAGAATGTCTTTCTCTGAGATGAAGGCCTATCTTTATAGATACTCTTTCCTGCTTTATCAACAAGTAAATCGTAAAGCCTTAGGTTATTTTCCATTGTAATTCCATCAAACTCAGGATTAATATACAGGTCCTTATTGTTCTTTTTCCGTTCTAGAAACTTCTCGATCCTGTTGAATGATCTTACATCTTCATTGCTCAGCAATAATGGTATTGCAGAAGCCGCAAGGAATTTAACTCCTCCGCCAGAACTTCCTGATAACGTACACTTGAAGCCGTTAATCGAGAGCATGGTGTTGATAAGTATCTTCTTCCTTATTACCTTGGCATCCTCGTATCCAAGAACCTCACTGCAATGCTTTTCAAAGATAGCCGTATCTTCGAATCTCTCAGCCTCAAGCTTGGAAATAGGAATGAATCTCACGACTCTCTTCTTCTTATCCTTGTAGCTTATCAAGGCAAAGTGACTGACCGTCGGCTTGTTATATCCTCCGTATCGATTTTTCCATTCCTCATATTCCTTATCTCTATTTCCTGATCTTGCTATCTTGCTAAGAAGAACCGGATCACTAGGCTTCCTTGGCCATTGTCCATTACCCTTTGAAACAGGCATCTGGTCAAAGTATCCTCCGCCTTGCTCCCTTTGCTGACGAGTGAAGAGGATATCATTACGATCCATGTACTTTCTAACGGTTGCGATGGTACCATCCTCTCCAGCTATCCATGCGCCTACGACATCGTATGCAAAAGGCTTAGATATATTGAAATATCCGCTATTATCTGTGTTCGCATTAATGAAGAAATCTGTCGTGTATTTCGTCCTCAGCACGTTGCCTACTACGATATTAAGGTATGCGTCCTTAGCATGGTGCAGGCTATTGATGGAACGGGATTTCCAGAACTGATTTTCATTACGGAACTTAGATACCTCACTAGCCTTTGAGAAAACGACAGCAGTATCATTACCGAAGTATCTCTTCAGGATATTTATGGTTGCCTTTACCGTCTGGCTGGTCTCAACAAGCTGCCTATTGATGAAGCCCTTTTCATCCTCTTCATCGAGAGGGGTATTCCTGATTAATCTCGCATACTTCTTCTCGCTTATAAGCCCAAGCTTCAGAAGCTTATTCCAGAAAGGAGTCATACTCTTCCTTATGGAATCCTTCAACGGATAATCAGCGCTCTTGCTCCTGTTCTCCGTCTGATATACCAATACCCTGTTATCCAACGAATCATCATCGGATTTGGAATATGGATAGATGTGATCGATATCATATTCAAAGGTATTGTTTATCTCGTCTAGGTTGATAGGCTTGCCTGTATATATGCACTTCCCTAGCTGAGTGAAATAGAGGAAGAGCTTATCACGCCTTGCGATCACGCTCTCATCCATCGATTCGATTTGTGATATAAGCTCACGGATCTCAACCTCATCATCCAGCTGACTCAAGGCATCTAACAGCCTCTTCTTCCTCGATACGGTCCTTTGAGGATTATCCTGCTGTGACCTCGTAGTCTCCACAAAGACCTTCTTGGGTGGCTTACCGATTACCTTGACCAATTCATCGACGATCTTCAGCGTCTGCCATATCTGCCTCTTTACGGAAGGTGATACATACAGGCTATCCACCGCGGAATAATCCAGCTTATCCAGCTTGGAATCATCACCTGTCTGACCAATATACTCATAGTCACTGCTGAGCAGTTCACCCAGATTATTCTTAGTGGTCCACAATGCTTCGATTATGGTCTGTTCTTCTCCCGTCTCCTTGTTCCTTCCTTTTATTCCATTAAGGAATCTTGAAGAGAAGCGCCCCCAGCCTGAATATCTCAGCCTTGATATCCTATTGATCTCATCACGGGAAAGCACATCTCCGAAAGCAGCCTCTATCTTGCGCCTTACGATATCACCACCATCAGAGAACAGCGTAATCCACCTTATGATATCCTCAGCATCCTTATGCCCCAGCTTGTTGGAATCAAAATAAGGCTTGAAATCCCTATACGACACCATGCTGCTCTTGAAATCCCCATCTATACCGGAAATCTCTATATCCTCATTCTTTGAATACCATCCCTCGCTGAGTACATATTCCTTTAGCCTTTTCTGCGTTACCTTCTTCCCTGATAGGAAAAGATCCCTGAATATCTCCTGCTTTTGCTCAACAGGCAGCCGCTGTCCATTTATACGAAGGATGTTCAGTTCATTCAGCACCATGAAGCTTGAATATAGTATCGAATACTTAGGAATGACATCCTCGCATGGAAGATAGGTACACTTACTTGTCATGTTAGTTATGAATCTTTCTGCAGAAGCGTCCTCATCCACCATTTCCGAGAAATTCCATGGAAGGATCTTCCCATCCTTCTTCCTTACCATCCAGCCGCTGACGCCTTTATCATTCCTGCCTAAAGGTCCAACATAATAAGGGATCTTGTATTCAATTATGGAATCCAGCTTGTCTATTACAGTAAGTCCCTCAGCATCAGGCCGCGTCAGGAACGGGAAATATGGAGAATAAACCTCAAGGATCCTATCCATCTCAGCCTTATGAACCTGATATGGGACAACACCATTCTTAACAGATGAAAGGAGAACTAGGAAATCATCATCCTCGATCTCTTCCAGGATGATTCTTGAATCCTCATCTTCTGGGTCCGAGCCTATAAGCTTCCTTATCGTCTTATAGAAATCATCGGTACTGCATCTTCTGACAGCCTTTCCATCCGCCGATCCTGTATATTGTGAATATGATCCGCTGAGGCCTTTCCCTTCCTTGTCATGGAAGAATGCTTCATATTCCTTCGGAGAATGTAGCCTTATCGCTCGCTTAAGCCGTGCAAGATCCTCCTTGTTCTTTTCATATTGCAAAACCCGTGATTCAGAAAGATACGTATATCCTTTCATGACATTCGCAAGGAGTCCCCAATCATACAATGCCTTCAATAAGGATATAAGCTTATACTCATCATCATCGAGATTATCCTCAAGCTCTGGCATTGTTTTCTCGTCAAATGATGAATCTGAGAACTTTATCTCAGGCAAGTCTGAATATGCTTCATTATCAAAGAACTTATCAGCCTTGACCTTATAGCCGATAAGGCATTTCACTATCAGGCTTTTTCTGGACCTCTCACAGGAAATGATCCCTTCTAGATGATCCTGCCGTTCTCTTGCCCTCTTGATCTTCAGTGCTTCTTCAAGCTCTTCAGGAGATGAAACCTCTATCTCATCGTCAAATATAGATATATATGTATCCTTGATATCAGAAACGGTCTCTGAAAGGTCATTCAATGAACTGAAGTCCTTACCTTCAAAAAGGAAATGCCCCCTGTGCTTCATTATGTGATGGATCGCTAGATAAATAAGCCTTATGTCCTTAGGAGCCTTTCCTTCTATAAGGGCCTTCCGTAAATGATAGATCGTCGGATAATCATCATAGTATTCCCTATCGGTATATCCCTTATCATTGAATAAGGAATTAGGCTGATCTATATGCTTATCTTCCCTAAGGTAAGCACTATCGTTAAGCCTAAGGAGAAATCCCGGATCGACCTTATCGATCTCTTCAGCAAAGAGGCTTTGCAGAAGCTTTGTGCGCTCCTTCCTCCTCATATACCTGCGCCTAGCGGATCTGAACATCCGCCTCTCCTCAGCCGTACTGGCCTCATCGAACAGCCTTACGCCCCAAAGGCTCTTTCCCTTTGCTCTTAGGATATTGTATTCCGTATCAGTAACCGCAAATCCTACAGATTCCGTTCCGCAATCAAGGCCGATGTAGTAATCACCATTCATAATCTCTCTAGACATCTCCTTTTCCTTCATCTAGAATAAAGCCGTAACATAGCGTGTACAAACAAAAACATGTTCACAGCGCCTGAAAAGGCTCCCATCGTGGGAATGACCATCCGCAAGGATGGTTCTTTCTTAATATGAGGATAGCCCAGAATCAAATAAGATGACGTAAGATAAGCCTGACCTCTTTGATGAACCACTCTCTGTAGAGGCGATTCGAGCGTCAGACAGTTTATTAGACAATTTGAGCTATGAATTGTCAATTCAGCAACATGACTGCATAATATGCACCCATAATAGCGAAAACATATACAATCAGTAGCTGGATTCTCTCAGGATTCTAGAGGATTCCCCAGCAGATATTCTGATAACATTTACAATATGAAGGCCTGATGACGAGCTGATCAGTATAGTTCTTTCCTTCTGACTGATATCAAACTCCGTTGAGCCTGGAATGAAATCCTCGCTCAGCTCGACACTGACTCCGGAGCCAAGGATACGGAATGGATATGTTCTGATAATCTCTCTGGCTTCCTTATAATCTTCCTCAAAGAAGGAAATATATTCAGGAAAATCGATGGGCTTTCTTTCTATGCCATAGTACTTAATCAGGAAATACGGATAGTGAATAATCACACCCGTGGCCGGATGGTCGAGGATTTCTCCGTACTCATGCCCATCATCGAGGTAGCGTAGCTCTTTTACCTGAGCTTCTGTGTACGGATTATTCCTCATGAAAAACGGAGAGTGGAGATACATGCCGGGCAGGCAGATATGCACTTCCGAAGGTACTCCATAAAGGTCAGTGGTTCCTGACTTGAGAATTGCCATACCACCTTCCTTCGTCATGTCATAGACAGCAGGGGTGCCATCCTCAAACCTTCCCGGAATGAAGGGACAGTCAACACCATCAAGCAGATGCTTCTTTCGAGCCTCTTCAATTAGGGACACGTAAGCATGATCATCAAAGATCTCCTGTTTCTTTTCACTCATAGCAAAGCCTCCTATGGAAAAAGGAATCAGGTGAGACTTCTGTTTCCGGGTACCGGAACAGTTTTCATCTCCTCTGTTCCTGTATCCGCGTGATTATATGTTGGATTTACACCTCAACTTTCCCTTCAAACAGGAATTATGTCAAGGGATTGGGCCAATCCCCTTCCCATCAAAAACATAGTTATTTCCTGTTTAGCCTGCTCAGCATATTATCAGATGCAAATTGAATGTAATCCCAGAATTATATATTCCTACTGTTTCCATCAGCAATTTGTTAAAATGTAGATATTGGAGATAATCATGGCAGGATCAGGGAAGATATCTATAGAAAGTCTGCATCCAAAGACACAGCCTGCAATCAGGACGGCTTTACGCCACAATCTTCCTTGCACAAGAGAGACGCTGGAAGCCCTGATGTTTCCGGGGACGGACTTAGAGAGCATTCCTATGGAGGACCGTCCGAATATCAATTACTATCTTCCATCCGAAGTGAACTTCCCAGAGGATCTTGACCTAGAGGCTTTCTAACTAAATTTTGTCGTATATGCATAGGATCTGGTAGCAGATGAAAGGAATCATGGGTGGGCGCCACTCCAACCCTCGAGCCTGAATCAATGTCCAGTCGCCGTAGGCTTCTCCGGTCTACATGATTCCATATGCATCGTCAGTGGTCGGCACTCCACTCTCCCTGCCTGATGAAACATCAGATGCGTTAGCCATCTCTCGTCAACACGATGCAGATTCCTTTATATCATGCTTCCCCAATATGTCAATTTCTTATTGGGTAAATTGAGATGATCGATGGATACAGGGTATTTCTTCCTCAGATCAAATCCACTTCTATGAGAGGCCCCTATTGGTACAAATCCCACACAATTCTGTAAAGACCTATAATATCGGCCTCCCTTCCGAGAGGCCGTGAACAATGATTGATGTTCCAGATCAGTTCAGCGTCACTACGCTCTTGTCGTAATCTGCAGGCGGTACGAAGCCGAGAAGCGTCATGCAGGTTGCCGCGATCGATGAGATACCGAGGCCTTCCTCAAGCTTCTGGGAGTACTCGCCCTTGTACTCTGGATCGTAGATGATGCATGGAACTGGGTTGAGGGAGTGGGATGTCTTAGCCTTAGGCTCGCCATCCTCGTACTTCTTCACAGAGCCATCCTTGCCATGCTCGTACATGTCATCGGCATTGCCGTGATCGGCGGTTATGACCATCACGCCACCAGCCTTCTCGACAGCTTCCCTGATCCTTCCGATCTGCAGGTCCATGCCCATGGAGCAGACGACCGCCTCGAAGACTCCCGTGTGTCCGACCATATCGCCATTGGGGAAGTTGAGCTTGATGAAATCCCACTTGCCGCCCTCGATCTCCGCGATAACGCGGTCAGCGATCTCAGCGCACTTCATCCATGGCCTCTGCTCGAACGGGACCTTATCGGAAGGAATCTCGACATACTCCTCAAGCTTCGGATCGAACATGCCGGACTTATTGCCGTTGAAGAAGTATGTGACATGGCCGAACTTCTGGGTCTCGGAGATCGAGAACTGCTTTACCCCAGAGGCGCAGAGATACTCAGCCATGGTGCGGTCGATAGCAGGAGGAGATACAAGATACTGCGCCGGGATGTGAAGATCTCCGTCATACTCCATCATTCCTGCATACTCCACCTTAGGATATCTCTTCCTGTCAAACTCCTTGAAATCCTCTTCGTCGAACGCGCGTGAAAGCTCGATAGCGCGGTCTCCACGGAAGTTGAAGAGAACAACGGAATCACCATCCTCGATCGTTCCGACAGGCTTGCCGTCCTTCGCGACGACGAACGGAGGCAGATCCTGGTCGATAGCGCCGGTCTCGGCCCTGAGCGTCTCGATAGCCTCATGGGCGCTTGCGAACTGGCGGCCCTCACCGAGGACGTGGGTATACCAGCCCTTCTTGACCATATCCCAATCGGCATTGTAGCGGTCCATCGTTATGACCATCCTTCCGCCGCCTGATGCGATCTGGGCATCGAAGGTACCGTCAGCAGAAAGCTCCGCAAGGTACTCGGCGAACGGATCGAAGTAATCAAGCGCGGAGACCTCGCCTACATCCCTTCCATCGAGAAGCGCATGGACGCGGACCTTCTTCACGCCCTCCTTCTTCGCCTCGGCGACCATAGCCTTGAGGTGATCGATGTGAGAATGGACGTTTCCATCGGAAAGGAGACCGATGAAATGAAGCGTCGATCCATTGTCCTTGGCGTTTTTCACGAGCTTCTGCCAGGTTGCGCCCTTGTACATATCACCGGATGAGATCGCGTTGGAGACAAGCTTCGCGCCCTGGGCGAATACCCTTCCGGCACCCATGGCGTTATGACCGACCTCGCTGTTTCCCATATCGGCATCGGAAGGAAGTCCCACCGCGACACCATGGGCCTTGAGCTTGGTCCACGGACATGTGGCATAGAGCTTATCGAGATTGCCTGTCATGGCAGCAGCCACGGCATCCCCGTCCTTGTACTTTCCGAATCCGACACCATCCATTATGACAAGCACGACAGGTCCCTTCCTCTCGATCTTGCCGCTCTTCTTCAATGGTTCAACCATCTATATACCCTCCGTATGCTTACGTATTCACTTCCTGATGGGAGCCGTAGCGGACTCAAGCCATCTAAGTGCTTCACCATCAAGATAATGAGAAAGCGACTTTCTTACTACCTCATGATAGCAGTTTATCTGATTAATTTCCTCCTCCGTCAGAAGAGAGATATCCAGCAGCGCGCGCTCGTACGGGACAAGCGTGAGCGTCTCGAACGAATAGAACGTACCGAACTCCGTCGTCCTCTCCTCACGGACCGCCACGAGGTTCTCTATCCTCACGCCATGGCGCCCTTCCTTATATACCCCCGGCTCATCCGATATGACCATGCCAGGACGAAGGGGGACATCGATAAGCGCAGAGGAGATCCTCTGAGGCCCCTCATGGACTGAGAGGTTGCACCCTACCCCGTGGCCCGTGCCATGGAAGAAGCTCTCACCCTCTCTCCAAAGGAACTGCTTGGCAAGCACATCGAGCTGCACGCCTCTCGTTCCCTCGATGAAGGCAGCCCGGGCAAGGGCGAGATGGCCCTTCAGCACCAGCGTGTAATCCCTCTTTTCCTCTTCCGTCGCCTCGCCAAAGAGAAGGGTGCGGGTTATATCGGTCATGCCGAATGAGAACTGGGAACCTGTATCAAGCACGAGAAGCCCGTTACCCTCAACCGCAGCATCGCTCTCCTCATCAGGAGCATAATGGACGATAGCGCCATGCTCCTTCCATCCCGATATAGGAGAGAATGACGGCCCCTCATAACCTTCAAGCCTCTCCCTCTCCTCCTCAAGCATCCTCGCAAGTCCTATCTCAGTGTACTTACCATTACGATCAAGACGAGAAAGGAAGCGGACATAAGCCACGCCATCAAGGACATGGGCCCTCCTCATCCCTTCCAGCTCCGTCTCGTTCTTCATTGCCTTCATATCGGTGGTTATGTCACGACCGGTGATGAAAGAGGACATCATAGAGGCGATGAATGCTGATGTGCGTTCCGGTGAGATATATCCCTTACCCCCAAAGAGACCCTTACCTTCATTCATGATCGAATCATAGGAAGCGATGGAATAGAGAGATGATACTCCCTTCAGGATATCCTCAGGAAACCTTGCGCTATCCACGAAAAGGATAGCCTTATCCTGGGATATGAATGCGTATGATACGAAAACAGGATTATATGGGATATCATCAGCACGCAGGTTCGTCAGCCATGCTATATCATCGAGGGAGGATATCAGCGTCCAGTCTGCCCCCTTCCTCCTCAGCTCCGAACGGACGGCGTCAAGCTTCTGCGACGCGCTCAGCCCTGCGTATTCCACGCCTATCTCTCGGACCGGCGTGCATGGCACAGAAGGCCTGTCAGGCCACAGCGGGGAGAGAAGATCATCGGTAAGGATGATATCAACGCCGCTCTCCACAAGCCTCCTCTTCTCCGAGAGCGAAAGCGCAAAGCCATCAGCCCCGATCCTGAGTCCGCTTCCTGAAAGCCACTCAGAAACCGACGGGACTCCCTTCTCCCCATCCTTCATGAGGATGAACTCCGTATCCGCAAGCTCCTTTCCAGCCTGTATCCAGTAGCGGCTATCGGTCCAGAGAAGGGCCTTATCCATCGTCACTATCACAGTACCGGCAGAACCTGTGAAGCCGGAGATGAACTCACGGGTCCTCCATCGTAGGGGGACATACTCGCTCTGATGCGGGTCGGTTCCGGTTATGAGATAGCCATCAAGCCCTCTTTCCCTTAGCTCTTCCCTTAGTCCTTGCAGCTTTCTTCCTATCAACTGGCTTCCTCCACATGATGAAGGCAAGAAGAGCCGCTCCTGCTGCTATCATGAGGAGACAGAAGATCTGGCCTTCTGAGATATTCAGGAATGATTCGAATACAGCGATGTTCTCGCTTCCTTCAGGGCTGATGATATACCCTATATTGCTATCCGGCTGCCTGCAGTACTCGATAAGGAAACGGAAGAGGCCATAGCCCATAAGGTAGAACGAGAATACGAATCCATGGGGCATACCCTTCCTGATCTTGATCGGCCTTATGATGAAGAAGAGGATGAGGAAGAGGATAACGCCTTCGAACAGCGCCTCATATAGCTGTGAAGGATGGCGAGGAAGGTTCAGAAGATCCCCCATGGAATACTCCATCCCGATACGATCGGCAAACTCACGCACCCATGCCTCCTCGGTCGAGAAGCGCGGAGCCGTAGGGAAGACCATGGCCCACGGCAGCGCTGACACCCTTCCATAGAGCTCTGCGTTTATGAAGTTACCAAGGCGTCCGAAGGTGTATCCAAGCGGAATACCCGCCGTCACGATATCCGTAAGCTGCAACAGGCTCCTGCCATGCCTTCTAGCATATATCCATCCGCCAATGATGCACCCTACTACGCCGCCATGGTAGCTCATGCCGGGAAGCCCTATGAAGCGGCCATCCCTGAACGGCCAGAAGATCATCCACGGGTGGGTGATATAGTACCAGCCATCACTGTAGAACAGGACGGAGAACAGCCTCGCGAAGATCAGCAGGAAGAGGATCGCGATGAAGAAGAAGTCCTGGCTCTCGGAGGCATCCATGGCTATCACGCCATCGTTCCTGCACTGGTATCTGAAGAGGATATAGGCGATGGAAAACGCGACGATATACATCAGCGCATACCATCTTACAGGCAGTCCATCTATCACATATGGGTCTATCCAGCTGGGAAATGCCACGAAAAGCGGAATCATGTCGAAAGTCTAAACTCTTGTGGAGATGATTGCAATCAAGCGTTGTACTATACTCATATCCATGAAGAAGGCAATAACATGGCTTGCAATAGCCCTGATCTCACTCCCGCTATCCGCATCAGGCGGCAGGGAATACACCTCCCTTGATACGTCTGCGCCTATAGAACTGACCGCGGAAAGCACGATCGAACGCTCTGTAAGCATATCAAGCATGCTCTATTCACTCGGCAACCTCTATTCGTTCCTCAACTCATATTACCTTGGGGACATAGATAACAAGAAAATGGAGGAAGAGCTAGTCGCCGCCATGATCGATTCCCTTGGAGATGAATACTCATACTACATCCCCTCCGATGAGGCTGAGGAATTCGATGAAAGCTCGGAGGGAAGCTACATAGGACTGGGACTCTATCTCACCAAGTACAACCCATCGCATCAGGATCCATCCGATCCTTCCACCATGATGGTCATAATCCAGGCACCGTTCCCAGGAGGACCGGCAGACAGGGCCGGACTCAGGCCCCATGATATGATAAGCCACATAGATGGAGAGGATGTGGCACCGATGAGTGCCGTAGAGGCTTCGAGGAAGCTGCGCGGAGAGGCCGGAAAGGACATAACGATAACCGTCCATCGCGGTGATGCCGTATTCGATCTCACGCTTCGTCCGGAGAGGGTCAACACACCTTCGACATCGGCAGGAATGATCAGCGAAGACATAGGATACATAAGGATATTCACCTTCTCGTTATCAACGGCGGGAAGCTTCGAGGAGGAGATCGGCAGGCTCCTTGATGAAGGAGCGGAGAAGCTCATCATCGACCTCAGGAACAACGGAGGGGGAACGGTACAGAGCGCGCTGATGATCGCGGATATGTTCCTCGATGACGGGACGCTGCTGATCACGCGCTACAAGGACGGATCTGGGCGCAAGGAAAGCATCATAGACGCGATGACAGGAACCGATGTCCCCAATGATGTACCGGTAATCCTCCTGGTAAACGGAGGCACGGCCTCATCAAGCGAGATACTCACGGGGGCGCTAGCGGATAACGGCAGGGCCACCGTGGTGGGTTCCACGACCTTCGGCAAGGGGATATCCCAGGAGGTAAGGCCCTTCAGCGAAGGCTACATACAGGTGACCACGGGCCACTTCTTCACCCCTGATGGCAGCGATATCCACCACATAGGCATAACCCCGGACATCATCGTGGAGGAGGAAGAGTACAGCGATGAGGATATGGAGGCCTATGGCGACTTCATGGAGGATGAGGACATAGCAGGCTTCGTCGATGACCATCCTGGCTACTCATATGAGAACGTCGCCCTCTTCGTCTCGGAGAACGAGGAAAGCGGAGTGCCATCATCGCTTCTCGAGCTTCTTGTAAGGAACGAGTACCTCTACAGGATGGACTGGAAGGACAGGCCAGTGGCGGAACCTGAATATGACAAGGCCCTGAAGGCCGCGATGGAGGTCCTTGGCGAATGAGGATATTCCTTCTCAGCGGCGACATTGCCGGCAGCAGCATCTACAAGCTCAGCAAGAAGGAGCGGAGATACCTCTTCTCCGTACTCAGGCTGAACGTAAACGATACATTCACCGCCAAGGATAAGGACGGAAGATACTTCAAGGCGTTCCTTTATGATGAGGAAAGCCTGACGCTGGAGGAGACAGATAACCCAGAGGAGACACTCCTTGACGGGCTCTCCTCATTCAAGGAACCTCTCCTTCCGATAACGATGCTCATCTCAGTGCTGAAGAACAAGAAGAACGAAGGGGAGATCAGGATGCTTACCGAGATGGGAGTCAGGAAGATCGTCCTTATGGAGACGGAATTCACCGAGGGTCATCTGAACGATCACCAGCTGGAAAGGCTCTCCCTTATCATGAGGGAGGCGGTGCAGCAGTCAGGGGCCGACCTTCCCATTCTCGTCGGACCGCTCCCGTTCGACGAGGCACTGGAAGAGGCTGAAGGCCATCTTGTCATCCTTCATCAGGGAATAAGGAACGCCTCGGTATCGATAGAGGAAGCCATCACGGAGGCAGGAGCCGTCACTGCTATGATAGGACCGGAAGGGGGCTTCTCCGAGCAGGAATGCGCAAAAGCCGAGGATCGAGGAGCCACGCCTGTGCTGCTAAAGACGAACATCCTCCGCTCAGAGACCGCCGCAATCTACTCTGCCGCCGCAATACAGGTTATCCTTCAGGGCAAAAAATCTAAATAATAGCAATAAAACATAAACAAACTTACATTATAAATTTTTGATTTTGAATATACTATGCATTTTTATTTGACTTCTCAGTACCATGCAGTAAAAATAAGGCATATCTACATTAGGGGGACACATCTTGTATCTGATATTTAATCCAGCTCTCAGCAGCGCTCTTGAAAGGCTCTCATCTGAGCCATCGCTTGGCGCGAGGATATGCAGCTCAATCGAAAGGCTTAAGACAGCATTACCCAAGAAGGATGACGTGATCATCATAGATATCGCGGATATCGAGCCATCGGCATTGAGGAAGAGGCTATCATCGCCCAATGCCATGATCGCGCTATATGACCCTGATAAGATCGAGATCCCTCGCCTACTGTCATACCAGCACGCGGTGTACCTTCCATATGATTACTCCGAGGATGAGCTTGGGAAGGCCATGGAATGCGCCGAGAGGATACGGGATGAGATTGGCACGCTCAAGGACATGCTTGTCGGGGACTCGGAGGTGATGGAAGCGCTGCGGCGCACGATAGAGAGGATCATCAAGACCCGTCAGAGGATATTCCACATAGCGGGAGAGACCGGAACGGGAAAGAACCTCGTCGCGCAATACATCAGGCAGGTCTGCCTTCCGAAGAACCGAAGGAGCGTGTATGAGTCATGCTGCGCGCTGGATGGCGAGCTTGCCGAATCAAGGTTCTTCGGACACGCGAAAGGGGCATATACAGGAGCCACGGATCAGGTTGACGGCATAGTATCGATGGCTGATGGAGGTATCCTATTCCTTGATGAGATCGAGGATCTTCCGCTGGGGATGCAATCGAAGCTCCTCCATCTCATGGAGACAGGAGAGTACAGGTCTATCGGCGATGACAGGATGAAGAAATCGGAATTCATGCTCATAACCGCCTCCAACATAGATATGCAGCGCATGGTCATGGAGAAGAAGATGCGCAATGACTTCTACCACAGGATATCCGGAATCACGCTGAGGATGCCGAGCCTTTCGGAGCATATGGAAGACATACCGAGGCTGATAGAGCATATAGAGGAGGCGATAGGCGTAAGCGTGCAGGACAGGATCACCGACTATGCCCCCTTCCTCAACCGCGAGTGGAGCGGTAACGTCAGGGAACTCTTCAATGCCGTGAGGATGTACCACATAGGGCTTCCTGGCTGACCACACTAGGAAATCACATCGCATGATATTTCCTCTTTCTCATAATTCGCTTTACAGATAGCAGTTATCAGAAGATGAGCAGAATAATCGCAGCCTGTGGAAAACCTGTGGAAAACCTACCGTCAAATACCTTTTCCACAGCCTCAGGAGAGGTTTTCCACAAGTTAAGAAATTATATTGATTACATTAAATCCTTATTGCTATGTTTAAACTCAATTATTTATAATATAAATAATTAATTTCTGATGACCAATACCATATATATGATGTTGACAATGCCTTGCCGGCGTGATTTCCACAGCTTTCCACAAGTTATACACGTAATTGTGGAAAACCAGTGGAAAACCTATATCTAGCGTATGTCAATAGCGCGTATCAAGAAGGCCCCTTTTCGGTTATAATCCTGTCATGGCCTCTGTATATGGAATAGGAAATCCTTTGATAGACTGCCTTTGCCGGATCGATGATAAGGAACTTGATAGGTTATCGCTCAACAAGGGCACGATGCTCCTGGTGGATGAGAAGAAGCGGCAGGAGATACTCAGCCATATACGGAATCTCGATACATCATACTCATGCGGCGGCTCATGCCCAAATACGATGGTGACGCTGAGGATGCTTGGAATAGAGACCACCCTCGCCGGCGGAATCGGAGATGATGAGGAAGGAGATATCTACCGCAGAAGGCTGAAGGAAAGCGGAGTGCATGATGAGCTTGTATCATTCGACAGCCCTACAGGAACATCGATAATACTGCTCACATCTGACAGGGAGCGTACCATGAACACGTATCTCGGCGCCAACAGGCTCTTCGATAGCGGCTTCGTGAATGATAAGAGCGTCGAGAGTGCCGATATGTTCTACTTCACAGGATATATGTGGGATACGGAAAGCCAGCGAAGGGCCGTACGCCATGTGCTTGAGATCGCCAAGGCAAGGAAGATGACCGTCGCGTTCGATCTGGCAGATCCATTCGCTGTCGGCCGCTATCGCGATGATTTCATGAGCATAATACGCGATCACGCGGATATAGTCTTCGCGAACAGCGAGGAGGCAAGGTTCCTCTTCGATAACTATGATGCCTATGAATGCTGCCGTTCGATGGGCAGGCTATGCCGCGTGGCGATCGTGAAGAACGGAAAGCATGGCTCCTATATCTCGGATGATGGCTACATGAGGAAGATACCGCTATATGGAACGACGGATCCAGTGGACACGACAGGAGCAGGAGATACGTATGCCGCGGGATTCCTCTTCGGTTACCTCTCAGGCTGCGATACCGAAGGATCGGGTATGATCGCATCATACCTCGCCGGTGAGATCATCGGACAGATAGGATCGCAGTTCAGCGCAGACCGGATAAAGAGTATCAGAACGGAGATATCCGAACGCTTCGGCATATGAAAGAGGCCCCTCAGCGAAGGGCCTCCCTGTAATGAGTATATCAGATCAGTAGTTCTGTCCGACAAGCTCGAAATATGCCTGAGGATGATTGCAGACAGGGCAGACGCCAGGGGCCTTCTTGCCGACCACGATATGTCCGCAGTTCCTGCACTTCCAGATCATCTCTCCATCCCTTGAGAACACAAGGCCTTCCTCAACATTCTTGAGAAGGGCGAGATACCTCTCCTCATGATGCTTCTCGATAGCGGCAACGCCCCTGAACTTAGCGGCGATTTCCTTGAAGCCCTCTTCCTCGGCTACCTTGGCGAACTCAGCGTACATATCGGTCCACTCATAGTTCTCACCCTCAGCAGCGGCCTTGAGGTTAGCAGCGGTTCCCTGGATGTCGCCACCCTCAAGATACTTGAACCACAGCTTCGCATGCTCCTTCTCGTTCTCAGCGGTCTCAAGGAAGATAGCAGCGATCTGCTCATATCCTTCCTTCTTTGCCTTTGATGCAAAATAGGTATACTTGTTCCTTGCCTGGCTCTCGCCTGCAAATGCCGTCTGAAGATTCTTCTCAGTCCTAGATCCCTTCAGTTCCATCTTCCTTCTCCTTATTCCTGCAATTCATGCAGGTGCCTTCGAATATCAGATCATGGGAGTCAAGCATGAACCCTTCTTCCATGGATACTGCGTTGGTGAACATCGCCGAATCATATTGTACATCAACATCGACGACCTTTCCGCACTTTGTGCATATCGCGTGGCAATGATGGTCCGTACGATGATCATAATGGGCCTCATACCCTATCATCGAAGGAACCTTGCCGATCTTGCCTTCCTCATATAATGCGTTGAGGTTACGATAGACCGTGGCCTTCGATATCGTACTGTACCTTGATGATATCACCCGATACACATCCTCAGCGCTAGGATGGCCCGGATACGAGAGGACAGCCTCATATGTAAGCTCCCTCTGCATGGTGTTCCTTCTATCCTTCATATTGATACTTATTATCAATAAGGTATCATTATTGATGGCGATTGTCAATCAAAAACGGGAGCGGCCATATAAGCGCTCCCGCCAGACTTGATGATGATCGCTCACTGATCGTTTCTCGGAATGATCCTTACCTGCTTGTAAAGCCCTTCTCCCTCGCTCTTGGTCTCGACTCCGGCGAAGTCGTTGAGAGCGGTATGTACAAGCCTTCTCTCAAACGGGTTCATCGGATCAAGGAGCTTCGAGCGTCCTGTGCGCCTTACCGATTCAGCGACCCTGTAGGCTGAGCGGATGATCTGCTCCTCATGCCTCATCCTGTAGTTCTCGCTGTCGATCACCACCTTGATATCCGGATCAAGATTGCCGGCAAAGACATTCGTCACAAGCTGGATGGCATCAAGGTTCTTTCCCTTGCGTCCGATGATGATGGAGGAATCAGGGCTATCGATCGACACGCCTATCTTGCTATCGCGGCGATAGCTGATGGACGCGGTACCCTCATATCCCATCTTGGAAACGAGCGTCTCGATGAACTCTATAACCTTCCTCTCCACATCATTCTCAGCAATAGGAGCATCATCGCTTACCGATGCCTCCTCCTCCACGAACTCATCATTATCATCGCTGCCGTAGTAGACGCGTATCTTGACGCTTCCCTTCTTGAAAAGCCCCTTCTTGGAGGTCTCCACTATCTCGACATCGAACTGATCACGCTCGAGGTTCAGCGCCTCGATCGCCTTATCTATAGCTTCCTGCTCGGTCCTTCCTTCAAATTCGCTCTGCATGATTATCTTCTCCTGGCCTTCTTCTTAGCGGCCTTCTCTGCATCCTTCTCCGCTATCTGCTGCGCGTAGACACCCTTCTTCCTCTTATTGACAAGCATCTGCTGGCCTATCGATATGATATTGACCGTAGACCAATAGAGAAGAAGCCCTGAAGGCGCGTTGTACATGACGAAGAAGAATATCAGAGGCATGCCATATGTCATGAACGCGATCATTCCTGCCTGGGATCCCGCGGTATTCGCGCTCTGCGTTATCTTCATGGAGAAGATCATCGATATCACGTAGAGTATCGGAAGCAGATGTATCTGCGTACCGAGGAACGGGAGCGAGAATGGCAGCGTATAGATCGTATCAGGGATCGAAAGATCAGGTATCCACCCCGGGATGAACATGGATCCGCGCAGATCGAAGTTCGTATTCAGAAGCCCGTAGAGGGCGATGAATATCGGGAACTGGATAAGCATCGGCAGGCATGATCCCATTGGACTGATCTTCTCTTCCTTATACAGCTTCGCCATAGCGGCGTTCTGAGCCTCCGGGTTATCAGGGAAACGCTGCTTTATCTCCTCGATCTTCGGAGAAAGCGCGCTCATCTTAGCCGTGGAATCCATACCTCTCTTGGCGATAGGCTGGAGAAGCAGCTTTATCAGTATCGTCAGGAGGATGATGGCTACTCCATAGTTAGGTATCAGCTTATAGAAGAGCTGGAGGATCCACTTCAGTATGGCCTCAAGCCAGGAAAGCCAGTTGCCATCTATTACCTCGGTAAGCTCAAGCCCTGAAAGCCCAAACGTATTGTCATCCGCAGAATCATACAGGCTTAGATTAGCAGCAACCTTCGGTCCCGCATACAGATAATACGTGTCACTCACATCAGAGCCGCCGTCGTAGGCGCGTGTCATATAGATAGTGTCTTCCTGTGTTACGCCTGTATCGAAGGAGAACTGCTCCGCATAGCCATCGACCACGGTCTCAGGGATAAGGATGAAAGCGAAGTACTTTCCGGATATAGCCATCCAGTCGATGATCTCATCCTCATCGGCGGTAAAGAGACCGTTCCTGTTGAATCCGGCATTCTTCTTGCTGCCGGAATCCTCATACATGATCTCTACGCGACGATAGTCATAATTGCTTCCTACAGACTGGAATGAAGGACCGACCTGAGGTCCGAGAGAGAGCGTGTATCCATCGATCGGAAGCTCGGATCCGTCAGCAGTATACGCCCTTACGTCCAGCCTGATCATATACTCATCGCTGTTAGGAATCGTATACGTCTTCTCAAGCGTGAATCTTCCGCTTCCATCAGCATCCTCGAAGTCACGGCTGAAGATCACGCGCTGCATGCTTCCATCCTCGCTACGCTGGATCCTGTATGCGAAGGCATCATCAATGGCGTTATCATCACCGGCGCCTGAATAAAGCATCATGGCGTTAGGATCATCCGCATCCTTGAACAGTAGTTCGACAGGACTTCCATTCTCAAGATGCTTGAGAGTCTTGATAGATGCTATCGTGCCGCCTATCGGATCGAATGTTATCTCAAAGTTCTCCGTAGTTACGGGGAATCGTGACGTGTCGGTGACATCTCCGACGGCAGCTATGCCTGAATAAGAAGGACTGATGCCTTCCTGAACGATCGCTTCCTCTGCCTCCATCGTGGTGCCTTCGGCTACAGGCTGAGGTTCGATGAACAATGTCTGAAGCGTCATTCCTACGGAAATGACGATCACAGACAGAACTATAGCGAGTATGGTATTCCTATCCATTATCTCTCCTTAAGAGAAAGGATGTATCCGGGAAGCTGGAATAGGAACTCTGCTGATGAGGATGGGGAACTATCTCCGACTGTTCCTGTCTAGAAGCTTAGTGAATCCAGACTCAAGCAAGGAAAAATCAGAGACCTTCCCAGGATACACTACCAGGATATGATCCTGGCCTTTTCCCATTACGGGATCGGATACGCTTGTCCTGCCTTCATAGCACCGGAATATCTCCTTAGCCCTTCGCCTGAGAAGATTCCTATCTACCGCCCTTCCATAATGCTTGGCCGGTATTACCATGAAGCGGTCAAAGCCCAGTCCATTATCAAGACTGATCAATCGCATTCCATAGGAAGAGCTAGACCTGCCCTCCTTGAAGATGCGATTGATATCCTCTTTCCTTCTTATGATCTCTGTCTTAGTAAGGCTTCTTCTCATCGCTTGCCGTGAGGCTGTATCTGCCTTTTGCCCTGCGGCGAGCAAGAACGCGACGACCTCCTTTGGTGGCCATCCTTGCGCGGAAACCGAACTTCCTTGTCCTCTTCATCTTGCTTGGATGATAGGTTCTCTTGCCTTTGTAACTCATATCGATTACTCCAATTTCAACGCTATTAAGCGGTTATTCTCTGTAACGCGGACAAATGCCCGGCTTTGGGATTCTATCAGAGTGTCATCCTAGCCGTCAAGATATCCTTGATGTCCGGATTGACTTAATAGGGTTATCCGGAAAAGCAGCATTGAAGTCCCTTATTATCCTTGAGGAGCGTAGGCTGACCAGATTCCTTGCAGCGGAGCTTCGTACCTTCAGGTATAGCACTCCATCCTCTACCTTCCAGAACTCAGTCACTCCGTAAAGCTGGCTTCCGGCTATCCCAGGCCAGGCTGCTGCCATCCTGATCCTTTCCTTGCCTATGAGCTTCTCCATGTATTCATCGATGACCTCACCTATCTGTACGACGCCCTTCACTTATATCTCCTTCCTTAACCTCATAATACATAGCATCTGCGTTGCTTCCGAAATAACTCTCACGTGGAAGGAACGTATAGAATGCCTGGGAATAAGATCCCAGATCTGAGAGTATGGCCGCTCTTTTCTCATCATCAAGCTCAAGAAGGACATCATCTATTAGGAGTATAGGTTCCTTCCCTGTCATCTTACGGAAATACTCAGACTCGGCGATGCGGAATATTATCGAGCATAGCCTTATCTGGCCTGTCGATCCTATCGATGAGAATGGTCCAAGAGGCGACATCACGGTGAATCTGTCACGATGTATGCCGCTAGTCGTCGTCTTCAGTATGATATCCCTATCAATATTCTGCGAGAGATACTCGGTTATCTCATCGACGCTGTTCAGGCCTGACCATGATGGCTGATACCTTATCTCAAGATCCATATCCAGCTTAGATACCTTCCTGAATAGGGACGGGAATATGGAATTGAATCCATATACTGCCTCGGCCCTTGCCTTCATTATCTCGATTCCATACGTAGCTAACCGATTATCATATAATGAAATAAGTGATTTATCACCAGTCTTGACGGCTGCATTTCTCTGCATCAGTATCGACCTGTATGATCTAAGATCATCGAAGAAGAACGGAGAATGAAGGCTCATCATCTGATCAAAGAACCTTCTCCTTTCCTCAGGCTCTCCCTTTATGAATGATATATCCTCATGTATGAATGCTATGCACGGAAAATGATATATAAGATCCTTACGATCCTTTATCTCCTTACCGTCTATGCATATCTTCCTTCTTCCTTCCTCGAATGAGGTAAGGATATCCTCTATCTCACCATACTCATTCTCGAAGCTTGCCCTGATCGAGAAACCTCTCTTGCCATGCATTACGGCTTCCCTGAGATGCTGCGTCCTGAAAGAAGACCCATAGCACAGCATATATACAGCTTCCAGGAAGCTTGTCTTTCCCTGACCGTTAGTACCGATAAGGACCACATCCTCCGCATCAGTGGTTACCGAGGCAGAGGATATGTTACGGAAATCATGTATCGATATGCTTCTGAATCTCATACCTGCATAGGCATAAGAACGAAGATATAGTCCCTTTCAGGCTCTGGAGCGAATATCATGGCGTTGAGAGGAGAGGTATATCTGAGCGTGAAGTACTCGCTGTCCATCTTCTTTATAGGTGTCTGAAGTACAGCGAAGTTGAATGAGATGGTGTTCTCAGGGCCATCATACTCACATGGAATACCCTGCTTGCTATCTCCGAACTCGGTATTCTCTCCAGATACGACCACCTCATTCTCCTTAAGGGTGAGGAAGATCCTCTTCGAATTGTTCTCAGCAAGAATAGAGATAAGGGTGATTGCCTTCTCGAGATCCTCTGTCTTCATCTTGAGGCTATTCTCAAGGTTCGACGGTATGACTCTCTCATAATTAGGATATGCCCCTGATATCAGCGAGGTATATATCGTCCTGCTGCCTATCCTTGCGAACATAGTCCCTTCCTTTACGGCAATGGAGAAAACGCCTTCTCCTGTACCTATGGACTTCATTAGGGTGAGGAACCTTACAGGCATTATAGCAGGAGTGAAATCAGGTATATCCTGCTCGAATACGCGACGGACGCAGGCAAGCTTCTTTCCATCAGTTGCGACTAGGACGAGCTTTCCATCCTTCTTCTCCATGTATACGCCTGTGAGGAAGTGACGCGAATCATTATCCGCTATCGCGAAAGATGTCTTGTCTATCATATCGAAGTAATCGCGCTGGGCAATAGAGAAGTACGCGTCATCATCGATGCTTTCCATCTCAGGGAACTTCGACGCATCTATGGTCTTTATATTGACGGAGAAATTCACTGATTCCGTCCTTTCTATAGGCGTTATGCTCAGGTTTCCGTTCTCATCGCTCAGCTCTATATCCACATCAGGGATGTTCTTAAGCACGGCGGAAAGCTTCTCGCAGAATACCGTGGTAGATCCTGGAACTATTACTGACACCGGAACTGTTGAGGAGAAACCCATCTTCTGGTCAGTTGACCTTACCGATAGCACATCGTTCGATGCTTCAAGAAGCACGTTGCTTGTTATTGATAATGAGTTCTTCGAGCTTGAGAAGTTATTGGCGTATTCTATTTCCTGTCTTAGTGTGCTTGCCGAGCAGGTGAATTTCATCGTAGTAGGCTCCTTCTATTATTGATAATATAACATATAAATAAACTGCAGTAGTAGTAATAGTGTTAGTGGAAAAGTGGAAAACTACTATCATTTCATTGCATAGGATGGATATAGGCTGTGGATAACTATGTGGAAGGAAATGCCTGGTTTTCCACAGTTTCCACAGCTGTCTCCCATGCTTTCCTCCATGCTGTGGAAAACCCTGTTCTTATGCACATGATTTCCAGACTCGATCAACATGTTTTCAACAGCTTTTACAGTGAGTTTTCCACCGACTTTTCCACAGCCTGTGGAAAACTCATCAGAATCCAGTGAGTTCGTCTTCTATTGCGGAAACCGCCGTCTTCACTGATTCGTCTGTCTCAAGCAGGGACTTTATCCTGTCTACTGAGTGCATGATCGTCGTGTGATCCTTTCCATTCATCGCCTTGCCTATCTCTGAAAGTGAGTATGAGGTAAGCTTCGATGATAGGAATATCGAGATGTGACGCGCTAGTATTATATTCTTGTTCCTGCTCTTACCCTTTATGTCATAATCAGTTACATTGAAGTAATCAGCAGTCTTCCTTATTATCATGTCGATCGTTATGTCGTTGTTGCGTATCGCCGGAGCGACTATGAAGTTCTTTAGCTGCTCCTTCGCTATCTCGATCGTTATAGGCTTTCCTACCAGGCTCGCGAATGAGCTGAGCGTGGTAAGGGCTCCTTCAAGATCCCTTATGTTCGTATCTATGTTCTGGCAGATGTACTCGAGGACCTTGCTATCTATCTGGTAATCCTTCTCCCTGCACTTCTGCATGGCTATCGCTACCCTTGTCTCGTACGCGGGTGGCTGCAGATCTACGGTAAGTCCCTTGCGGAAGCGTGTCTTGAGCCTGTCCGTTATATCGGTAAGCTCGGTTATCGGACGATCGCATGTGAGGACGATCTGCTTATGATTGTCATATAGCTCGTTGAACGTATGGAACAGCTCTTCCTGGGTCTGATCCTTCTTCTGCAGGAAGTGGATATCATCGATGAGAAGGACATCAACGTTCCTGTACTTGGATTTAAACGATGATGTCTGATTCGCTGATAGCGAGCTGATGAATTCGTTTGTGAAGCTTTCGGCTGTCACGTAGATTATCTTCATCTTCGGATTATGCTCATCGATATAGTTGCCTATCGACTGCAGCAGATGGGTCTTTCCAAGCCCTACTCCGCCATAGATAAGGCATGGATTGTAGCTCAGCCCTGGGTTCTGTGCTATCACCTTGGCGGCATTGAACGCGAATATGCTGTTGTCGCCTGCGATGAAGTTATCGAACGAATAGGCCTTGTTAAGCGTAGTATTGCGTGATGCAGGTACTGCTTCCTGCGCCTTCTGCGTCCTTGCAGGGGCTTTCTTCCTTACCGAGGGCTTTGAATCACTATCGACGATGAATCTGACCCCGATCTTCTCTCCGGCTATCGCCTCTATCGTGTTCCTTATCTCATCCCCGCAGCTCTTCTCCGCGTTGTCCTTGAAGAAGTCCGAGGAGAGCGAAAGCACTATCATGCCATCCTCGATACCCTTATATGAAATCCTATCGAACCATTGCTTCTTGGATGCCGGAAGCGATCCTTCCAGACGTTCCTCTGCCTCATGCCATGCAGTTTCAAGATTTGCCATATCGCAGTGAGTATAGCATACCTTTGGCCGGTGAAGGCAGAGTACTGTCGACATAGCTATGCGCCCTATCCTCACATGGTATCGGCATAGTATAGCAACTCCATATTTTGGAAAAAGATATACACAGGGTCATTTTGTCAGGCCTCCTTGAAGAAAAAATGCTCAGAATGTATAATGAAATAGACTGAACCGCCATATCCGGCCATGCGTCCGTGCAGGCCGAAGCGTTCGTTACCAGAGGGAAATAGTAAGGATGAAAGAGGAAGAACTGAAGATCGCGGGCCATGACAAGGCTGAGCTTGAGGCTGAGATCAAGGCCAGCGAGGATTATAACTCCAGCGGTATTACTGTCCTGAAGGGGCTTGAGGCCGTACGGCTCAGGCCTGGCATGTATATCGGATCGACGGGAATAGATGGTCTGCATCATCTCGTATATGAGGTCGTCGATAACTCGATCGATGAGGCGATGGCCGGTTTCTGCAATGAGATCAGGGTGATGCTTGACGATGGTCCTGATGGCGAGATCTGCACAGTCGAGGATAACGGACGAGGCATCCCTGTCGATATCCATCCGGAGGAAGGCAAGAGTTCGCTTGAGGTCGTGCTTACCCAGCTTCATGCAGGAGGCAAGTTCGATCATAATGCCTATAAGGTATCCGGAGGCCTGCATGGAGTCGGAGTCTCCTGCGTCAACGCGCTTTCATCATGGATGGAGGTGACTGTCCACAGGGCACCGCATATATATAGGCAGGTGTATCATCAGGGAATACCTGAGAAGCCTGTTGAGATCATCGGCGATACCGACAGGACCGGAACGATAGTAAGGTTCACTCCCGATTTCGAGATAATGGAGCGTAATTCCTTCAATTATGATACATTATCTGCCAGATTCAAGGAACTTTCCTACCTGAATAAGGGTATAACGATCTCTATTACCGATAACCGTGGCGTTGAGCAGAGGAGCGAGACGTTCCATGCTGAGGGCGGTCTTTCGTCATTCGTAAGGTATCTCAATGAGTATAAGACGACTCTCTTCGATCCGATCTCATTCGAGTGCCAGAAGGAAGATGTGTCGGTAGAGGTATCACTCCAGTACAATGATAAGTACGATGAGAAGATATTTACCTTCGTGAACAACATCAACACCCGTGAGGGTGGCACGCACCTTTCTGGATTCAGGGCCGCTCTCTCCAGATGTCTGAACAATCAGCTCAAGAAGAGCGTGAAGTACATGAAGAAGTACTCCGAGAGCCTTGAGGGTTCGGATATCTCCGAAGGCCTTACCGCGGTCATCTCCGTCAAGATCCCTAATCCGCAGTTCGAGGGACAGACGAAGATGAAGCTCGGAAACTCCAATGTGAAGGGCATCGTGGATTCGCTTGTCTATGAGAATCTAACCAACTACTTCGATGAGTTCCCTGATTCGATCGACAAGCTCCTTGATAAGGTGACCAATGCCGCCCTAGGCCGTGTCGCCGCTAGGAAGGCCAGGGAGAACATAAGGAAGAAGAGCGAAGGAGGCGGACTACCGGGAAAGCTCGCGGACTGCACCGAGCGCGATCCGGAGAAGTGCGAGGTGTTCATCGTCGAGGGCGATAGCGCAGGCGGATCCGCGAAGCAGGGACGCGATAGGCAGTTCCAGGCCATCCTTCCTCTCTGGGGAAAGATGCTGAATGTCGAGAAGTCCCAGGAGGCCAAGGTCCTCAATAATGATAAGCTGCAGCCTGTCATACAGACCATCGGAGCCGGCATAACGCGCTATAACGATATGGGTAGCGATCACGATGAGGATGACGAGGATGATGGCTCAAAGAAGGAAAAGACCTTCGATCTCAGCAAGGTACGCTATCATAAGGTCATCATAATGGCTGATGCTGATGTCGATGGCTCGCATATCAGGACGCTGCTTCTTACCTTCTTCTTCCGTTATATGAGGCCGCTCATCGAGGCAGGCTATGTCTACTTCGCGATGCCTCCGCTATATAAGATCACCATCGGTAAGAAGATCTTTTATGCCTATGATGAGATAGACAAGAAGAAGATACTCGCGGAGTATGCCCAGG
The DNA here is from genome assembly GCA_949299185.1 of uncultured Spirochaetales bacterium. GTDB lineage: Bacteria > Spirochaetota > Spirochaetia > Sphaerochaetales > Sphaerochaetaceae > Ornithospirochaeta. The sequence continues at coordinate 74,747 of CASFZR010000002.1, read as the reverse complement.
GAATGGATGAGAACAAGATCCCTATCCAGCGCTATAAGGGACTGGGAGAGATGAATCCTGAGCAGCTCTGGGAGACGACGATGAATCCTGAGACTAGGATGATCAGCAAGATATGCCTTGCGGATGCCGAGGAGGCAGACAGGGTGTTCTCTATGCTGATGGGAGAGGAAGTCGAGCCTAGGCGCGCCTTCATAGAGCAGAACGCGACTTTCGTCAGGACGCTGGATATTTAAGGGATAGTATGGAAGATAATCAGGAACTCAACGGACGTGTCATCAATGCGGATATATCCGAGGAGATGCGTACCAGCTATATAAACTACGCGATGTCCGTAATCATAAGCCGTGCGCTTCCGGACGCAAGGGATGGCCTTAAGCCAGTTCACCGCAGGATCCTCTATGATATGTGGGAGCAGGGCATCAGGTACAACGGTCCGAACAAGAAGTGCGCGCGTATCGTCGGTGACGTGCTTGGAAAGTACCATCCGCATGGTGATGCATCCGTATATGATGCGCTCGTGCGCCTTGGCCAGGATTTCTCGCTCCGCTACCCTGTCGTATCGCCTCAGGGAAACTTCGGATCGATAGATGGCGACCCACCCGCGGCGATGAGGTATACCGAGTCGAAGATGAGCCGCATCGGCGAGGAGATGCTTGCTGACATACAGAAGGATACCGTTGACTTCGTACCGAACTATGATGAGTCGACGACGGAGCCTTCCGTGCTGCCGGCGGCCTTCCCGTTCCTCCTTACCAACGGATCCTCTGGAATCGCGGTAGGAATGGCTACCAATCTCGCTCCGCATAACCTCCAGGAGGTCGTTGATGGTATCTGTGCTTATATAGATAACCCTGATATCACGATTGCTGAGCTGATGAACTATATCAAGGGACCTGACTTCCCTTCATATGGCATCATCTGCGGCAAGAAGGGCATCATGGATGCCTATACCACTGGCCGTGGCAAGATCATCATCCGTTCCCGCTATGAGATAGAGGAGAACGACCGCGGCCATGACTCCATAATCTTCACCGAGCTGCCCTATCAGGTGAATAAGGCAGAGCTGGTTAAGAAGATCGATGATCTCAGGAAGGATAATATCATCCCGAATATCGCGCAGGTACGCGATGAGAGCGGACGTGATGGCATAAGGGTCGTCATCGAGCTTAAGCAGGGTGCCGTTCCCAAGATCGTGCTTAACATGCTCTTCAGCAGGACCGCGCTGCAGAGCAACTTCAATGCCTATAACCTCGCCCTCGTAGGCGGTAAGCCTGTCTTGATGACTCTCAAGGATATGGTCTCCATCTATGTCGATCATAGGGAGGAGGTCATTGAGAGGCGCACCAGGTTCGATCTCAAGAAGGCTGAGGAGAGGGCTCATATCCTCCTTGGACTGAAGATAGGCCTTGAGAACATCGATGAGGTAATAAGGATCATAAAGGAAAGCGAGGATAATAATATCGCCTCGATCGAGCTGCAGAAGGCCTTTGAGCTTACGAAGATACAGGCTGATGCCATCATCGATATGAAGCTTGGACGCCTCTCCCACCTTGAGACTGATAAGATCCTTAACGAGCTTTCAGAGCTTGAGGCTAGGATCGCTTATTATAAGGACCTCCTCTCTGACAGGAACAAGATCCTTGGCGTCGTGCGTGATGAGATACGCAAGATCGGTGAGGACTATGGTGACAGGAGAAGGACCGAGATAATCGAGCAGGAGCTTGATGACGCGTCACCTGAGGACTTCATCAAGAAGGAAGATGTGGTGATAAGCATCTCGAAGAAGGGCTTTGCCAAGAGGCTCAGCACGACTGAGTACAAGGCTCAGGCTAGAGGTGGAAAGGGAACGATCGGCGCCAAGCTCGTAGATGGCGATTATGTCGATCACCTCTTCATATGCTCTTCTCATGATATCGTGATGTTCGTCACTGATTTCGGCAAGGCATATTACATCAAGGCCTTCGAGATCCCCGAGGGTGCTAAGAATACCAAGGGTGCCAACATAAAGAACTTCCTGCAGATCGAGAATAACGAGAAGGTCACTTCCGTGATCACCTTCCCTGCTTTCTCAGATGATCTCTATCTGATGATGGTTACCAGATACGGCGTTGCCAAGAAGGTCATGCTCAATGATTTCCGCAATGCCAAGGTAAGGGGCGTTAAGGCCATCATCCTTGATGAGGGTGATTCCCTTGTATCCTCTATCTTCGTCAAGAACGATGATGATGTGATGATCATCACCCGCGGCGGAAAGGGTCTGAGGATCCATGCGGATGACGTAAGGACGATGGGCCGCTCCACTCACGGAGTGAGGGGAATACGCCTGCTGAACGATGATGTCGTCATAGGCGTCGTTGCCGTTGATGATTCCAAGCGCATACTCATGGTCACCGATAAGGGTAAGGGCAAGCAGGTCAGGTTCGATCAGTTCAATGCCCATGGCCGTGGAACGATGGGACAGAAGATCTATACCGTCGAGGAATCAGGACTCGTCGGTGCGGTTTCCGTTGATGATGATTCCGATGTCGTCTTCATCACGATGAAGGGACAGACCATAAGGGTCCATGCCCGTGATATCTCGATACAGGGCCGTGCGGCTATGGGCGTGAAGGTAGCTTCCTTCAAGAAGAAGGATGATACCGTGAATGCTATTGCTGTTACGGGATACCAGGAAGAGGAAGAGGATCCGGAATCTACTGCATCTGAGGAGGCTCAGGTAGAAGAAGCGTCGGAGACTAAGGACTGATATTCCTCTGCTTGTTTAATAAGGGCGTCTGAGAAGGCGCCCTTTTCCTTTTCAATCCATTCTGAGAATATGTGAGACAGGATGAATGATGTGTATCATCTTGGACGTTACGTGGCACCGTGCAGCTAGTCCCTATCATGATGAATGGAAGCGGGCCGGAGAGGAGTGCGTATCCCTGCTGTTGGATATACTTGGGGATGCCGCTCATGATATACAGCATGTTGGAAGCACGGCAGTACCAGGGCTTCACGCTAAGCCGATCATCGATATCGCGGTCGGCGTTGATTCCTTCGATCGGATCATGCTGCTACGGCCTGTGCTTGAGGAGCATGGGCTGATATTCCGAGGAGAGGATGTGCCAGAACAGCTTCTATTCGTCATTGGGAGCGATGATATCCGCACTCATCATATCCATGTGGTGAGGTGGAAGGATAAGGCCTGGAATGATTACATCACATTCCGGGACAAGCTAAGGGGAAATCCCATTCTTGCGAATTGCGAAGAAATATGATGATCTGAAGCTTATCCTTGCCGAGAGATACCATGATAATCGTAAGGGCTATACGCAGGCAAAGGGACAGTTCGTGACGAAGGCCCTCTATAAGATCAGCTAGCAGCGCATACAAATTGACGCAAGGCAGTTTCCGTTATCGTTTCGCAATAAATAATTTCTTATTATACATCAAATTACGTAATAGTTTCGTCTAATTACCTATTATACAAGGAAATAAGCTCACAAAGCATTCTATTCTGACGGAAAGCTGCCGATTCTCTACATGATTCTGTTTCTTTTAACGAAAGCAGCAAATCAGAGCGTGAAATGAGGTTGCAGGAGGAGAAAAATCTCATTTTACCTTCATGTTTTCCTTCTTCTGGGAGAACGTGTTTAGGGGGCAGAATACCTCCCTATTCAATAGGAGTATATATAAAAATATGTCATTTGATTCTGTATCTTTATATAGTAATTTTGTTCTTGAAAACCGCAAATGAAGCGTTTATTTAAGGTTTTTGTGGTCTTACGGTTGAAGCACTCTTGAAAACTGGAAAGCGAAGCAAGACCATCCATAATCTTACGGTTATGGTATCAAAAGTCAACCATTTTCTAGGGAAATTGCTTCACGTGGAGCACCGGCTTGGACGAGTGATTTCTTGGACTCTTATTGTATTTTGGGCTGATGGATTGTCGTTGTTTCACGTGAAACAGTCGTTTTTTCTTAAGAGTGGTTCTGGCTGCCGTGGCTTGTTTTTGAAGGGTTGGCTTTGATCGTTAAGGGGTTGTCTTTGGCTTTTTGATGTAAATATGCTTTTTGCATGGTGGCGAGAAAAGAAAAGGGATGCTTTTATTGGCTTGCATCCCTTTCCCGTTCGTAGATGTGGATTAAAGCTGGTTGTCGTTGATTACGGTTATGTCCTTGTCTACCGTTTCGCGGACATAGCGCTGGACTCCATTTGTCAGTGTGAGCTGGCTCATAGGACAGCCTGCGCATGCTCCGACAAGCTTTACGTGTACGTTCTTGTTCTCCGCATCGTACTTGATGAACTCGATGTCGCCACCGTCATTCTGGAGAGCTGGCCTGATAGCGTTGATCGCTTCCTTGATTGCCTGCTCGTTCAAGATATTATTTTCCATCGAATATATCTCCTTTTAATGCTTTGAAGATAACAGCATCGGTGCCAGAGGTCAAGGTTATGGTTCGTTGCTTATTGTATTTCCTGAAATTATATTTGCAGATTACATTTATTTTTTGGTGACATATTCCCGATTATTGTGTAATGTTGAGGCATGAATGTGCATAAGGTGATTTTCTATAATCAGAAAGGCGGCGTCGGCAAGACGACTTCTTGCGTGAACCTTGGCTCGGCTTTGGCTTCATTAGATAAGAAGGTCCTTCTGATTGATTTTGATGCTCAGTGTAATCTCACTGGCGCTGTATCTGGAAATCCGAAGAAATCAAATATATACCAGGTCTTGACCGGTAGTGTTCCGGCTTCTGCTGCTGTACAGACTACGATATTCAAGAATCTTTATCTTATACCTGGTTCTGTTGATGTCTCTGCGCTTTCAGTTGAGCTTGTCAGTGAGAATAACAGGGAGTTCCTTCTGAAGACTGTCCTGGAGCCTCTTGATGATGATTATGATTTTATCTTACTTGATTGCGGTCCGTCCCTTGGGCTTGAGACGATGAATGGACTTGCATGGGCAGATTCTATAATCATTCCGCTTCAGTGTGAGTATTTTGCGATGGAGGGGCTTAATCTTCTCATGAGGACGATAACGAACGTGAAGAAGGAGCTTAATCCTAACCTTCGGGTTCTTGGAATCCTGTTTACGATGTATAAGAAGAGATCCTTGCTGAATGAGCAGGTTGTTGAGGATATCACACAGTTCTTTGGTGATATGGTATTCAAGACCATAATCCCAAGAAACGTGCGGCTTGCCGAGGCTCCATCGCATGGTCTTCCTATCAACTATTATGATAAGAGCAGTGCCGGATCTAAGGCGTTTATGGAGCTTGCGAAGGAGGTGATTGATCGTGCCTGATAAGAAGCATGGATTAGGTAAGGGCATTGGCGCCTTGTTTGGTGATTTCTATGACAGGGAAGATGAGCTTGTCGAGAAGATCGTGGCAATAGAAGGTCAGAAGAAGAAAGCGGCGGTTCCTTCTGAGAAGAAGCCGGTTGAAGAAGCGGCAAAGAGTGGTAATAAGACAAAGGTAGCTACGGTGCATACGGTGGATTCTACTGAGCCTAGTCGTCCGGAGGGCGTTGAAGGTAATGCGATCCGTGCTGTCTATGTTCCTATCACGAGTATTTCGCCGAATCCGAATCAGCCTAGGAAGACATTTGATGAGGAATCATTGAATGAGCTTGCTGTTTCGATAAAGGAGCAGGGAATCATACAGCCGCTTATCGTTGAGGAGATCGTCCCCGGAAGATACTCTATCGTTGCGGGAGAGCGTCGCTTCAGGGCTGCAGAGATTGCCGGGCAGGATAAGCTTCCTGTGATCATCATGACTCTGACGGAGATACAGCGCATACAGATGTCCTTGATCGAGAATGTCCAGAGAGAGGATCTTAATCCGATAGAAGAGGCATATGCGTATCAGTATCTTATCCAGCGGTCGAACATGACGCAGGAGGAAGTTGCCGCAAAGGTCGGCAAGTCCCGCTCTGCGATAGCCAACTCCATCAGGCTTCTTGGGCTTTCGGATAAGCTAAAGGATGATGTTATCTCCGGCCAGCTTACCGCGGGCCATGCAAGGGCTATCCTTTCGCTTGTCAATCCGGCTGATCAGCAGCTTCTCAGAGAGAAGATCATTGATAATGAGCTTTCCGTCAGAGAGGCCGAGCGTCTAGCTGATGAGTATAATAAGGGTCATAAGGTAGAGCCAAAGAAGAAAGGGAAGGAAGAAGATCCGGAAATCTCTGAGGTTGTTGAACGCTTCGTGTCTGCGGTGGGATCAAGGTGCGAGATAAAGGGTAATCTTGATAAAGGCAGGTTGCTTATCAAATACAGGTCGCAACAGGATCTTGAAAGGATCTATTCGCTTATCTCCGGTGGCGATGCGCTCTTTGACTGAAGATTTCCTTTTGATTTGACTGATTCCCCTGTGTTTCACGTGAAACATAGGGGCTTTTCTATGCTATATTATCTATAGGAGTTTTAAGATGGATAAGACAAAGTTGAAAGATGGGATCTATGCCGTTATTCACACCGTCAAGGGTGATATCGTGCTTGAGCTTGAATATAAGAAGTGCCCTATGACCGTATGCAATTTTATTGGATTGGCTGATGGTACGCTTAATATGGCCGATAAGGGAGAGCCTTTCTATGATGGCTTGAACTTCCATAGGGTCATCAAGGATTTCATGATCCAGGGTGGTTGCCCTAAGGGGGACGGTACAGGAGGCCCTGGATACAGGTTCCCCGATGAGTTTAATCCGCAGTTGAAGCATGATGGCCCTGGCGTGCTATCCATGGCCAATGCTGGGCCTGGTACAAATGGTAGCCAGTTCTTCATCACCCATGTTGCAACACCTTGGCTGGATGGTAAGCATACTGTTTTCGGTCATGTGATCGAGGGGCAGGATGTGGTGAACAGCATCGAACAGTATGATAGGATCAATTCCATTGAAATCATACGTGTCGGAACTGATGCTGAAGCCTTTGATACATCTGGTGATGCTTTCGCTTCTTATGTTGAAAATGTCGAGAAGAGAGAGAAGGAAGCCTTAAAGGAAGCCCGGGCGAAGGTTGAGCGTGAGATTGAGAATCGTTATCCTAATGCCGAAATTACCCATACCGGGTTAAGGTATATTGTTGAGAAGAAAGGATCTGGCACTGAGAGCCCGAAGATGGGCCAGCCTGTCAAGGTGCATTATCAGGGACAGCTTCTGAACGGCAAGGTCTTCGATTCCTCCCTTATCAGGAAGGAGCCTGCGGTATTCAATATCGGGCAGGTCATAGAGGGATGGAATGAGGCCCTTGTCACCATGAAGAAGGGAGAGAAGCGTACGCTTATCATTCCGCCTGAGCTGGGATATGGCGAGTATGGATATCCTGGAGTCATCCCGCCTAATTCGTTCCTTATCTTCGATGTGGAGCTTCTTGATTTCTGAGAGGGGTTATGAAGGAAGGCGCTGTCAGATACGTTTGTAGCGAATGTGGCCATATAGAGGCGAAATGGACCGGTCGTTGCCCGGAGTGCGGGAGCTGGAATACCTTTTCCGAGGAGAAGGTCGTGCCGAAGCAGAAGGGGAAGGCCGAGCCTGCGCCTGTCATCGATGAGAGCGTGCGCAAGCTCTCCGAGATACCCTATGAGAAGGCCATGCGTGTCTCCTCCGGCATCGATGAGCTTGACCGGGTCCTTGGAGGGGGCGTGATGCGTCCCTCTTCCGTCCTTGTCGGAGGCGAGCCTGGCATAGGCAAGTCGACGATCATGGAACAGATGCTTTCCAATCTCGCGGATGCGGCTGAGGTGCTTTACGTGTCGGGAGAGGAGTCCCCTTCGCAGGTAAGGCTCCGTGCTGAGCGCCTTGGCCTCAGGAGCGACAGGATCTCCGTATTCTGCGATACGAGGCTTGAGGCGCTTCTGGATATCATCGAGCGTATCAGGCCAGGCTACATCGTCATTGATTCGCTGCAGACGCTCTACAGCGCCTCTGTGGCATCCCTGGCAGGCTCTCCCAACCAGGTCAGGGCATGCTGCATGGAGCTGTCACTGCTGGCTAAGCGTATCGGCTCCGCCATATTCTTCATCGGGCATGTAACTAAGGATGGGAACATAGCCGGACCGAAGATCGTAGAGCATATGGTAGATACTGTCCTTTACTTCGAGGGTGCCGAGTCGGGCATGAGGCTTCTGCGCGCAAGCAAGAACCGCTTTGGCTCCGTTGATGAGATAGGCCTCTTCCTCATGGATGAGAAAGGCCTCCGGGGCGTGAATGATCCGACGGGCGCATTCCTGTCATCGAGGACGGGCGATGAGCTTCCTTCAGGAATAGCCTTCACCCCGGTCGTGGAGGGTTCCAGGATATTCGTCGTGGAGATACAGGCGCTTGTCGTTCCCGCGAAATCGAGCCTGCAGCGTATCTATTCAGAGAGGATAGACAGTGCCCGCGTAAGCCGTGTCGCGGCGATCCTGCAGAGACATGCGGGACTTCAGCTTGCTGATCAGGATATATATGTGAATGTCGCCGGAGGCATGAGGCTTTCAGAGGTCTCCATCGAGCTTGCGCTCGCCTTGGCTCTCTATTCCTCTCGGCAGGATATCCCAATACCGCGTGGAGTCGCGTCGTTCGGAGAGCTGTCCCTTGCGGGAGAGGTTAGGCCCGTCGCGTTCCATGAAAGGCGCGTGAAGTCATTAGCAAGCATGGGTTACAAACGTGTAATCGTTGCAGATGGACGGGGTGAGACGAAGCTTAAGGAGATATCGGCACAGAATATAAAAACCGCATTAATTGCGGCTTTTGGAAGGAATTAGCATTTAATAAGCGCTCCTGACGATCATATTCTGGCTATCAGGAGCGGGAATGCCACGAAAGTACCTATCATACTTCCAAGTGAGCTTAGGAAGAATACCAGCAGGCAGTGCAGGATCCGGTTCCTATACCATCCCTTGAGCGTCATCATATCGTCATTCAGGGCTTCGAAGTCCCTTACCTTAGGCTTGCGGAACGTCGCTTCGAGTATACCTCCGAGCATACCGACGCCGAGGACGGGATTAAGGGCGAAGAACGGGGCCGTGATGGCGCATAGCAGGATGTTCAGCGGATGGGCTGCCGCTACGGCTGTCGTGATGAGCGTGCAGGATGCGTTGACGATTATCCAGTATAGGAAGGTCATCAGTCCCTGGTCCCATCCGTTTGAGAATATGCCGATGAGGATCAGGAGGACGATGAGCATCGGTATGATGCAGCCCGCGGCCTTTCCCAGACCGCTAGGAGCCGGGATCGTGTCCAGCTCATCTGTCGAGGGAACGGGAATGTCGCTTTCAAGCTTCTCGAATGTCGCAAGCACGCCCTTCGTGTGTCCTGCTCCGATGACAGCCAGCTTCTTCTCTCCCGGAGCGGAGTAGATCTTAGAGGCCAGGTATGTGTCCCTCTCGTCGATAAGCACTTCCTTTACCGATGGGAGTTCCTTGGCGACCTCGTTGAGCATGCCTTCCAGGGTTTCCTGCTTCTTAAGCTCCTCAAGCTCCTCGGGGGTTATCTCCTCATCGGAGAAGGCCGCGGATATCAGCGTGGCCAGTAGCTTGCATTTGTTCCAGAGCGAGCTTTTCGCCCATGCGCGGCGGAATGTCGTCTGTATCTCCCTGTCGCATAGCGATACCGGGATGTCCTTCTCCTCGGCAAGCTTAGCGGCGCCGAGTATCTCGTCTCCTGGATTCGCTCCTGTCTGGGCGCCGAGGCGGCGCTGGAATGAGGCTAGGGCGGTGTTGGCGAGGAGGAGAAATCCCTTCTTCTCCTTAAACACCTTCCTGATATCCATATCTTCCCAGCTGTTCTTCTTCGTCTTGCTCGCCATGCGTGAGGCGTCAAGCTCTATGCATACCCTGTCCGGAGACTCTTCCTCTATTATCGAAGCGACCTCATCGACGCTGCTCTGTGATACATGGGCCGTTCCGACAAGAAGGACCTGGCTCCCGTTCGCGAAGCTTATGCGGTGATATGTATCGCTTATTCTCTCTATCTGCATGATGAGAAGAGTATAGCCATGGAAAAATGCAAGGGCAACAGCAGGACTAGGAGATGAAGAGCTGCATCACCGTTTCCAGGACGTTTTCATGGAAGATCCTGACGAAGACCTGGCGGTCATGGGTAGCGAAAGGCAGCAGGAGACGAGGAAGATCCTTCTCTCCGAACATGGCAGGAAGCTGCAGGAAGGAATAGGTGGCGGCAGGAAGCAGGAAGGTCTGATCGGGCCTCGCCATTACAGGAAGGCCTTTCTCCACGGCTTCTTTTTCCTCCTCTGTGAAGGCATCGCGCTCTCCGCCTCCGAGCCTGCGGATGCGAAGGCTGTCTGATAGCGTAAGGCTGTAAAGGACGATCGCATCATAGCCGGGGGCGGCTGATGATGCCTTGCCGATCATCTCATCCAAGGATGCCTCCGATGGCCGGTAAGCCATCGGAGAGGCGAGCGTAAGCGTCATCTGAGCGTGGGAAGGAGCTTAGTGAGGAAATCACAGATCCTCTCGGCTGATTCGACGTTCAGGTTCTCATTCACTGAATGGACATCATGAAGCTCCGGGCCTATGGAAACGGAGTCCATGCCTGGTATGCGTTCGTTGAGTATGCCGCACTCAAGTCCGGCGTGTATCGCGGTGATCACGGGCTTCTTGCCGGTTATCTTCTTATAGCCTCTGGCGACTTCCTTAGTAAGCTTAGAGGCAGGATTAGGCTCCCATGCAGGATAGTTCCCCGTTGCCTTGACCTTGAAGCCGAGGGACTCGGCTATCGTTATGATCTCATAGGCAAGAAGCATCTTCCTTGAGTCGACGTTGCTTCTGATCGAGTAGGAGACATTCGCCTTGCCGTTTGCGAGCCTTACCATCGCGAGGTTGTCCGAGGTCTCCACGACGCCATCGATCACGGTACTCATCGCGGCGACTCCATGCGGGGAGGCGAAGAGAAGGTCAGCCAGCTTCTGGCTCTTCTTCCTCTTCATCGTCACTGAAGGCATCTGCGTGGATGATACCGAGAGCTTCACCCCCGGGTCGGACACCTTGTACTCGTTCACAAGCTCCTCCTGCATCGCGGCGGCGAGCGATAGGGCTACATCCTTGTCCTCGACCGTGATCACGGCCTCGGCTGTCGAAGGAATGACATTATGCCTTGTTCCTCCGTCTATCGAAGCAAGAGAGAAGGAAGGGAGCCTGTTGAGGTACCGGGCGAGGATCTTTATCGCATTGCCCCTCTCCTTGTGTATCTCGCTTCCGCTATGTCCTCCTAGGAGTCCTGATACCTTTACCTTCAGGGCCGTGCCTGTCGCGGCCTCTGTCTTGTATTTGAGCGTTGCCTCCAGATCGAGCCCGCCCGCGCATCCGGTATAGATCAGGCCTTCCTCCTCGCTGTCGAGGTTTATGAGCCTTCTTGCCTTAACAAGCTCGGTGTCAAGCGCATAGACTCCTCCGAGGCCTGTTTCCTCCTCCACGGTGAATATCGCCTCGACGGGGCCATGCTGGGCCTTCGGGTCGGAGAGGATGGAGAGTATCATCGCGATGGCGATGCCGTTGTCCGCTCCGAGCGATGTGCCCTTCGCCCTGATGGTGACGCCATCTGTCTCGATAGCTATGGGATCTATCAGGAAGTCATGCTTCGAGTTCGGTCTCTTGACGCAGACCATGTCCATGTGTCCCTGAAGAGCGATGGCCGGCAGCTTCTCACAGCCTTTGGTGGCCTTCGCATAGATCACCACGTTGCCCTTGCTGTCAGCCTTCGCCTCAAGGGAGTGCTTCTCCGCCCAGGAGAGCAGGTAGTTCCTGATGCCTTCCTCGTTGCCGCTCTCGCGCGGTATCCTCGATATCTCATTGAACGCCTGCCACAGGCGCCTGTTGCTCAGCTTGCTGTACCACATATCATTTCTCCTCCGATAAAGACTTTCCTTATTCCAAGATCGCTGTCAAGCAGCACTATATCAGCCCTGCATCCTTCCTTGAGGCTTCCCCTGTCATCCAAGCCATATATCCTCGCGGGCGTCGTTGACGTAACGGCTGAGGCCTCAGGGATGGTAAGCCCCCATGACACGAGGTTCCTGAACGCCTTGTGCATGGTAAGGCATGAGCCTTGGATCAGGTCAGGATTTCCCTTCGTCACCCATAGGCCGTCTCCCATCTCCACCTCAACGCCATTGGCGGTGAGGATGCCTTCCCTCTGGTTGGTGGGACGGAGCGAGTCGGTGATGATGGCAACCTTATCCGTACCCTTCGTGCGTATCACGAACATGACGATGTCCTTATGGACATGCCTCCCATCGCCTATGATCTCGGCATTCACATCGTCATGCATCAATGCCGCTCCGACGACCCCTGGGTATCTATGCATCAGCCCTGACATCGCGTTGAAGAGGTGGGTGGTATGGCGTATGCCCATGCCGACTCCTCTCATCGCCTCATCATAGGTCGCGTCGGTGTGTCCCATCAGCAGTGCCACGCCTTCCTCTGCCGCTGCCTTGGCTATCTTCTCTATCCCGGGAAGCTCCGGTGCGCATGTCATCGCCTTCACCAGGCCTCTTCCTGCGGAGATTATCGCGGAGAAGGTCTCTAATGATGGATCCTGGCGTCCCAGCGGGTTCTGCGCGCCTATCTTTCCTGGTGCTATGAACGGGCCTTCGACATGGATGCCTCCGATAATCGCCCCTCTTTCCTTGCCTTTGGCCTCCACGATGGCTCTTTCATCATTCAGTATGCGTTCCATCGTGTCGGTGTATATCGTGGGAAAGAAGGTCGTGACGCCTTCCTTCGCCAGCTCTTCCGACATGGTGAGGATGGCCTCGGCCGTGCCGTCCTCTGTCCCTTGGCCTCCGATTCCGTGTATGTGGGTATCAATGAATCCCGGTATGGCGGTAAGTCCGCTTCCCTCTATGACCCGGTCCGGAGTGCGTGCGTCAGCGGCGGCTATGGTATCACCATCGATCCATAGATCGGTTCTCGTGATCAGGTCGTCCTTGACGGCCATGACATCCTTTATGAGCGTCAGCATGTGTTGAGTATAGCACGTTAGGCGAGGATGTTGAGCCATCGTCCGTTCTTCATCCTTATGCTTTCGGCAATCAGCTGGAATATCTCCTCCGCGGCGCAGATGGCGTATATCCATGGCAGGGGCAGTCCTAGTATCCTGGTTCCGATGAAGGCGAGAGGAATGCCTATCAGCCATATGCCTCCTAACTCTGCGAATACCGCATAGCGTGTGTCTCCGCCGGAACGGAGGACGCCTACTATCATGCACATGTTCAATGACTTGAGCGGCTGGCGGAAGCTGCTTACCTTCAGCGCGGAGATCGCAGTCATGGCGACGGCTGCCGTGACGTTGAACCATGAGGCGAAGAGTGGCGCAAGCAGGAATTCCAGCGTCCCCATCAGCGCGCCTGTCAGCAAGGATATCACGATAAGATCCATTGCCCAGCCTCTTGCCTTGTCCGGATTCCCTGAGCCGATCTCGTTGCCGAGGACGATGGTCGCGCCGTTGGCTATGCCCATCATCGCGATGAAGAAGAAGTTGCCGATCGATTCGGTGATGTTAACGGCGGCAAGGGCCTCTGTTCCCAAAGAGGAATAGGCGACCTTGTAGAGCGTCATCCCCAGTGACCAGAACAGTTCGTTCAGCACCACGGGAAGGGCCGTGATGGCAAATGATTCGATGAATGTCCTGTCCCAGCCGAGGTCTTTCCTAGGGGAGAAGGCGAAGGGTTCATGCCTTCCCCATGCCAGCAGCGCCAGGATGAGCATCTCCGCAAGGCGGGCGATGAACGTGGAGATCGCGCCTCCTGCGACACCGAGGAAGGGGAAGGGGCCGATCCCGAATATCAGGAGATAGTTCCCGATCGCGTTCATCGTCAGCGAGACAAAGGATACGATAAGCGGGAGCGATGCCTTTCCTGTTGAGCGGAAGCCGATTGAGAGCGTTGCCGATACAGCAGAGAACATATAGGAGAAAGCGACATATCGCAGGTAAGTCGAGCCTGCATCTATGACGGCCTGCTCTGCTGAGAAGATGCGGATGATCGCATCGGAGAAGATGAATGAGAGTATCGATACGAGCGCTCCTCCTTCAAGGCATAGCATCGTGGCGAACGACATCGCCTTCCTCATCTTCCCGTATTCCCCTGCCCCGTAGTACTGGGCGAGGTATATCGATGTCCCGGAGGCTATGCCGAAGAAGAGGAGGGAGATTACGAAATAGACCTGGTTGGCTATCCCCACGGCGGCGATCTCCTGCTGTCCCAGCTGCCCGATCATGAGCGTGTCCAGGAAGGAGAGCGAGGAGGTAAGCAGGTTCTGAAACATTATCGGCAGGGCGACTAGCGAAAGCCTGCCTATCAGTCCTCTGTCAGCGGTTTTCACGGAGGAGAGTATGGTGAAAATGGTCCTGATAATCAAGGAACGGGCAATATCGATGCAGAAACTTTCCTATTAGGCGATTCTTTTGGAAGAAACCGGTTGCCATATCGCGGGAAGTAATATACCCTCAAGCTATGCTTGAGAAGGATATCCTGCTAATCATCAACCCGAACGCATCGAAGGGCCGTGGGAAGAAGAAGGTCCAGGAGATAAAGGATACCTTCAAGCTCTTCGGACGGCAGTGTACCGTGGCCTATACGAGAGGACCGGGACACGCTGAGATGCTTGCCAGGAAAGGCGTTGAGTACGAGTATCGCGTGATCATAGCCGCAGGCGGAGATGGCACGGTGAATGAGGTGCTTAACGGCATCATGACATCCTCGGATCCCAAGAGCGTCACCATGGGCATAATCCCTATCGGGCGCGGCAATGATTTCGCTTGGTTTGCCGGCATCCCCTTCGATATCCGCAGGGCCGTTGAGCTGATAATCTCCCGTAAGTCATCGCTTGTGGATGTCGGCATCTGCAAGGGAACCGGACACAGGGAAGGGATGTACTTCTTCAATGGAGCGGGATTCGGCTTCGAGCCCGCCGTGAACTTCCGGGCGATGGGATATAGGCATCTGAACGGCATGCCGAGCTATGTCGTCGCGTTCTTCTATATCCTCTTCCACTTTCCCAAGCCCCATCACATCCGGCTGACGATAGATGGCAAGGAGCAGGAGCTGGATACCCAGCAGATATCGGTATGCAACGGGCGCCGGATGGGTTCTACCTTCATCATGGCGCCGAAGGCATCGATAAGCGACGGTGTCTTCGATGTGATGTACACCACGCATCCGTTCTCACGCCTTGGAGAGATCCTCAAGGCCGCCATCTCCTTCATCAGGGGGTCCCATGTATCGGACAAGGCCGACTTCGATTACCTCAATGCCAAGAGGGTGCATATAGAGGTCGAAGGCGATGGCATAGAGGCCCACTGCGATGGCGAGGTGTTCTCCCGCCGCGGCTCCTCCTTCGATATCTCGATTCTCCCCCAAGCGATCGCCCTGATACATGGCGAAGAAAAATGTTAATCCGGTAATTCATTATCTTTATTGAAGATATTAAAGATAAAATTAGTTTGACTTCTCGGAGTCCATGATATATCATTTATGATGAGATTCAAGGACAAAAAATCAGGGTTTTTTCCTTCGAAAACGGAGAAAAACGGTGGTTAAGGATTTAGTTCCACGCATTCATTTCTATGATCAGGATTTTGTCGACATGTATGACAGGACCTGGGTCTGGCTGGATGAGATATGGCATCAGGGGGATAAGGACGGTCCTTTCCCTGAAGGGTTCTTCACCCATGCTGACAATGGCATCATAAACCTTTTCGATACATCACTCTCCTCTCTGTTCCTGGTATACAGCAACCAGAGCTACAGTCCGTATTCGATGATCGATTACTTCTATGCCCGTCAGGCCGAGGATGGCCAGATCGCAGAGAGCTATGATATATCGACAGGGGCGCCGGTGCTGAGCGATGACAATCCGCTCGGCCTCTCGCTACCTCTTCTCTCCTATGTGGAGTTCGTCTTCTACCATAAGATAGGCAACAAGAAGAGGCTCAAGGACGTGCTTCCCTATCTTGAGAAGTACTTTACCTGGATGCAGCAGAGCTGCATGAGGGCCAACGGGCTCTATAGCGTGCCATACGCCGCCACGCATATGGGCAATCTCCCTCGCGAGGGAGCGGTATATACCGTTGACTTCAATGCCGCGG
This sequence comes from uncultured Spirochaetales bacterium, assembly GCA_949299185.1. Lineage (GTDB taxonomy): Bacteria > Spirochaetota > Spirochaetia > Sphaerochaetales > Sphaerochaetaceae > Ornithospirochaeta. The sequence continues at coordinate 58,675 of CASFZR010000002.1, read as the reverse complement.
TGGCGATCTTCGCGCTCTACATGTCCTATATCGGGGATATCCTCAATGACAAGGAACTGGCGTTCCGCTATAAGAGGATCTATTTCTCCGTGAAGACCAGGATCAACTCCATGATGTGGGACAGCGAGGACGCGTTCTATTACGATCTGGACGAGAACGAGGAGAGGATACGCAATAAGCATATCGGTGCGTATTGGACGTTGCTCGCTGAGATCCCGAATGACGAATATGCCTCGTTCCTTATCGAGAAGCTCAAGGATGAGAATGAGTTTGGCACGGAAAACCCGTTCCCGACCGTTCCTGTCTCCTCCGCTCATTTCGATAAGGGCGGAAACGGCTACTGCGGAGGAGTCGCTCCGTTCTGCACGTATATGGTGGTCAAGGGCCTGATGAACTATGGATCGTTCATCTTCGCCAGGGAATGTGCCATCAGGCATATGTACTTCATCCTCGACACCCTTCATCCGGATGCGGAGAAGCAGGGCGATGCCTGGGAGATATACAGGCCGATGGGAGAAGGGCCTGCCACCGTTCCGGAGGGAATGGAGAACAGGAAGCGCTACCTCCCGATGCTCGGGCTCGTGACGATATCGCTGGTGATAGAGAACATCGTCGGCCTTGAGATATCCCTGCCGCGCAAGACCGTCAACTGGACGATGCAGTCGCTGGAGGAGATGGGCATAGAGGATCTCTCGCTGAAGAAGAACAATATCACGATACTCTCGAACAAGAACGTGAGAGGCTGGGAGATAAGGCTGGAGAGCGAGAAGCTCTACTACTTCACCATCCACCTTCTGGATGAGGATAAGAAGAAGACCCTTCCTATCCCTTCTGGCAAGTGTTCGATGCTGATAGACAAGCTTTGATTTGACTTTGATGCCTTCGGGCAGGAGGAAGTAAGGTATATGGAAATGAAGGATTTTTCCCTTGAGGGGAAGGTTGCATGGGTCACAGGTGCCTCTTATGGCATAGGCTTCGCGATCGCTACCGCTTTCCACAAGGCTGGAGCTAAGATCGCGTTCAATGATATCAAGCAGGAGCTTGTCGATAAGGGCCTTGCTGCCTATAAGGAAGCCGGTATCGATGCCAAGGGCTATGTCTGCGATGTCACCGATGAGGCTCAGGTCCAGGAGACCACCGAGAAGATCATCAAGGATCTCGGCAAGATCGATATCCTCGTGAATAACGCTGGAATCATCAAGAGGATCCCGATGCTCGAGATGTCCGCCAAGGACTTCCGCCAGGTCATCGACGTTGATCTCAATGCCCCGTTCATCGTTTCCAAGGCCGTCCTTCCTGGAATGATCAAGCAGGGCCATGGAAAGATCATCAACATCTGCTCCATGATGTCTGAGCTTGGCCGTGAGACGGTCAGCGCATATGCAGCCGCGAAGGGCGGTCTGAAGATGCTCACGAGGAATATCGCATCGGAGTATGGCGCGTATAACATCCAGTGCAACGGCATCGGACCTGGATACATCGAGACTCCGCAGACAGCGCCTCTCAGGACGCCTGGTCATCCCTTCAACGAGTTCATCCTCGCGAAGACGCCAGCTAACAGGTGGGGTAAGACCGATGACCTCATGGGACCTGCGGTGTTCCTTGCATCAGACGCTTCCAATTTCGTCAACGGCCATGTTCTCTATGTCGATGGCGGAATCCTCGCTTATATCGGAAAGCAGCCGCAGTAATGACTATCCATCGGAGCCAGGGAGGACCTGGCTCCTTTATTTCTGTCGTTATCCTCATCCTGATCATCGCTCTTGCTTCCTGTTCATCTGATACGGTTGATGAAGCTCTTGTTGTCGCCCTTGCGCAGGAGCCCCCGACTCTCGATATCCAGGTCAATTCTTCGATATCAGGGCGGATGATCGCCCTTGGCAATGTCTATGAGAAGCCAGTGGTCTTGGATGGCGAAGGGAAGATACGCTGCGAGCTTGCCTCCTCCTTCTCCCTTTCCGAGGATGGATGCCATCTTGAGTTCATCATGCGTGACGGTGTCCTCTTCCATGATGGGAGCATGATGGAGGGGGCTGACGCGGCGGCCTCGCTCAATCGCTGGCTGGACCGCTATGCATCGGCTTCTGACGCGGCTATGGGAAACCGCTTCAGATATGAGGAAAATAAGGTCTGGATCGATTCGGAGCGTCCGTTGATGATGCTCCTGATGATGATTGCCTCCGCTCCGCAGAGTGCCGTGATTATGCCGGAACGCCTGGCGGTATCCTCTGATTATCTGCTGCCCGAGCATATTGGGACAGGGCCATATCTAATCGAGGAATGGCTACCCGGCGAGGGGGTTGAGCTGAGGCGATTCGATGGCTATTCGCCTTATGCTGAGGGAAACAGCGGTATCTGGGGCGATAAGTCCCATGGGCCTGAGAGGATAAGATATCTCTTCGTCTCCGATGGGACGACGCGCCGCCTCGGGCTTGAGAGCGGTCTTTACGACGCGATAGACTGCGTCCTCTCCGATGATATCCCACGTCTTTTCTCTGATCCTTCCATCACCCTCCTTGAAGGAGAGGAGAATGGTTCGATCGCCCTTGTATTCAATAAGAAGGAGGGACCTTTCATCAGCCTGGGGATGAGGAAGGCGGTAGCTGCCGCCACGGACCGGGAGATGCTGATGAAGGCCTGCTATGGCGACTATGGCTATAGCCTCCATTCTGACTATATGGAGAAGGACGGGAACTGGAGCGTTGATGCCTCCCTTGATCCATATCGCTCATTCAGTCCAGAAAGCGCGGAGGCGCTGCTTGAGGCTGAGGGCTATGACGGCAGCGTGGTAAGGATACTCTCATCGAATACCTCCAATATCGATAAGATAGCCGTAGCCCTGTCATACTGCCTTACCGAGGCAGGCATCAGGAATGAGGTTACCGTCGTGGACTGGGCTTCCTTCATAGAGATGCGCGGAGACCCATCTTCCTGGGATATCTTCATCTCTGCATACAGCAGGACCTCGCTGCCGCAGCTCAAGTCCTATCTTTCCAGCTCTAATCCGGGATGGCTTAGCGATGAGAAGGCCATCGGAATGCTTGCGGCCATAGACGAGGCCCGTTCGCTCGAGGAGGCTTCCTCCCTCTGGAATGAGGCACAGCTCTATCTATGGTCGATCGTCCCTGTTATCGTTCCTGGCCATTACTCCACGGTCTATGCGGTCTCTTCGGATCTTGATGGCGTGATACTCGGCGAGGGCTTCTATTTCTGGGCCTCCTCTTTCTCCCGATAGGCTTTCCTTCTATACTTCTCTCGTGATCAGGCGGCTTATGAGATATCTTCTGATGATAGCGCTGACGCTCGTGCTATCATCGCTTGTCGTGTTCATCCTCTCGGAGGCAGCTCCTGGAGACAGCTCCTCGTTCGTCCTCGCAGAGGATGCTTCCGATGCCGCAAGAGAGGCATATATGGCAGGTACAGGGCAGGGTGATGCCTTCGTATCGGGATATATCTCATTCCTGCTATCATTCATCCGCGGGGATTGGGGGCGATCCGCCACGGGTTTCGATATAAGGTCCGCCATCCTGCACAGCGCCTCGGTCACGGCAGGGATCTCGCTTCTTTCGGTTATACTGTCACTGCTTATATCCGTTCCGCTCTCGATCATCGGAGCGCGTAGGGGAGGTGTTGCCGACCGTCTTCTCTCAGCCTTCTCATTGACCTTGATGGCTCTCCCTTCCTTCCTGGTCGGTATGCTTCTGGTGATGCTGCTAGCTATGCGATTCCACGTGTTTCCCGTAGCGGGCCTGATGCGAGGCGCCTCCGGGTACGTCAGGTCGCTCTTCCTGCCGTCCCTCACGCTCGCTCTTCTCCATTCCTCGCTCTATCTCCGCGTGTTCAGGAGGGCCTTGTCAGATGGGATCGAGAGCCAGTATTCGCTCTTTGCCTTATCGCTGGGAATGAGGAGAAGGTCGCTTGCGTTAAGGAGCGCATTCAGGCCAGCCCTTCCTCTGCTTTCATCCCTTGTCGCCCAATCGATGGCTTCCGCATTCGGAGGAGTTGCCGTGATAGAGACCGTATTCGCCCTCCCTGGCATCGGATCGCTGATGGTCAGCGCGGCCTTGTCCCGTGATCCGAGGCTTGCCGGTACGATCATGATGCTCCTTTCCTTTGCCGTGGCTGTCGTATACTTCCTTCTTGATGGCCTGCTCCCTCTGATCGATCCGCGGGTGAGGAGGGGTGAATGAGGAAGCTTGCAACGGCTTTGATGCTGATTCTCCTGATATTCTTCCTGGCTCTCGTCCTTGCGGATGCTGGTGATATAGATATGCGGATGCGGCTTCAGCCGCCATCTTCCTCGCATCTGATGGGAACGGATAGCTTCGGCAGGGATCTTTTGGAGAGGCTGGCTGCCGGACTGGTGGTGTCTATCATGATCGCGTCGGCGGCTACGGCATTATCGCTGGGACTCGGGCTATGCCTGTCATATGCCTTCTTCATCAGACCGTTCTCTTCCCCCCTCTTCACGACCCTGCTTCTCTCCCTGAAGGCCATTCCGACGATCCTTCTCGCGCTTTTCCTGAATTCGCTTACCGGGCCGGGTGTCATGAAGCTTGTGCTTGTGCTTGCTATCGGGCATGCGGCGGATGTAGCGCAGACGGCATACTCAAGGATAATCGTCCTGAGAAGCGAGGATTACGTGGTAGCCGCGATAGGCGTAGGGGAGAGCAGGAGCCTGGTGTTCCTGCGCCATGTGCTGCCTGAGGTCTTCCGGACCCTGCTTTTCCAGGCCATCTCGGTATTCTCTTCCTCCATCCTTACCGAGGCCTCGCTTTCATTCCTTGGCTGCGGCATACCCGTCACGATCCCGTCTGTCGGAGGGATTCTCGCTGAGGCCAGGACGGTCATGTCCAGCGCGCCATGGATGGTGGCTTTTCCCGCCTTGGCGCTCCTTGTTATCGGCGTGCTGCTGGAACTTGCCGCCGTAGGGCTCTCAGAGTCTGACCCGGCCTCTGAGAGAGCGGGCTAGCGTGAGCTTATCGGCATAGCCCAGATCTCCACCTATAGGCAGACCTGAGGCAAGGCGTGTCAGCGTGATATCCTCACGATCCCGGAGGAGATGCCTGATATAAAGGGCCGTCGTGTCGCCCTCCTCGGTCGGATTGGTCGCTATTATCAGCTCCCTGAACGTCCCCTCTTCGATACGCTTCATCAGGCTGGGGAAGGAGAGAGCGTCCGGCCCGACGCCATCAAGAGGGCTTATCGCGCCACCGAGGACATGGAATAACCCGTTGTAGGCGCCGGATGAGGCTATCGACAGCACATCCTGCGGCTCCTCCACGATGCAGAGGAGGGTCTTGTCCCTCTGGCCGTCCGCGCAGTACTGGCAGATATCATCCTCGGTATAGCAGCCGCAGATGGGGCAGGGGTGTATCTTCTCCTTGATGGAGGCTATCGCGCCGCCGAGCGCCTTGTTATAGCCTTCATCGCTGCGGATCAGGTGGTAGGCAAGCCTGGTCGCCGATTTCTCGCCCATGCCCGGAAGGTGCTTGATGAGCCTGATAAGCTCCTCGATGGCGCTCAATTCGCACCATCCTGCAGCGTCTTCACGACTAGGCTCTGAAGTTCGGCCTTCTTCTTCTCCTGAGCGTTGTTGATCGCGCTGATGATGAGTACCGAGAGCGCGTTCTTATCCCCGAGCGCATATGCTTCGTCAGATATCTCAAGCTCCTTTATCATGCCATCGGCATTGACGGACGCCTTAACCATGCCGGCACCGGACTCGCCTGTTACAAGGAGCCCTTCCGCATACTTGGAGATAGACCCCATGTTCTTCTCAAGAGAACTGATCCTCTTCATCATTTCTAAAGGTGATATATTCATCTTCCCTGTCTTCCTCCGTCACGGCTCCGTCCTTGCGTACCAGCTGGCCTCCGAAGAAGGCCTTGAGCTTCCTCATCTCCGGCGAGAAGCCCTCGTCGGCATGGTCCCTCTGTTCCTTGAGGCGGAGTCTTATCATGTAGCCTTCCCCCGTTGCCGAGGCGATGGCCTTCTGCAGATCCTTCTCCGCGTTCTTCAGGCTGTTGAACGCGAGGGGCTTTGATAGCAGCAAGGAGAAGGTTCCGTCATCATTCTCCTCTATTGCCTCTATATCCGAGACGTATCTTGATTCGGCCCTCTTTCCCATCTTCAGGAGCGATTCTGCTATCGCGGGGATATCATCAAGGGAAAGAGGCCCTCGTTGCCCCGGCTCCTCTTCCTCCTCCGAGGCTTCTTCCTCTTCTTCGGCTGGCTCTGCCTCGTAAGCGGGCTGTGGAGGCGCGGTTGCCTCCGTCCGTGCCGCCTGTATCTGCACAGGAGCCGCCTTTGCCTTATGGCTTATCACCACGCTGCCTTCCGCGACCCCGTTCTTCAGGTCCTCGAGCTTCTTCATCAGCACATCGGGTGTCGCAAGCAGCGGAAGTGATGAGAGGCGTGAGTATAGAAGCTCTATCTCAAAGCGGGGAGAGAGAGAATACCTTAGCTCCCTGTAAAGCGTCAGGAATGACTTTAGGGCCGCTTCCAGCTGCTCTCTGGTCAGGGCGTTCACGATATCCTCCGGGATATCCTTGATGGCGGAGCCAAGCACGTCCGTGCGCCTGATTCCCTCCTTATACAGGAGAAGGGTCCTGAAGAACTCCGCGCTATCCTTGACGATCTGCTCAGGGGAAATCCCATCCTCGAATAGCCCTCCGATCTCCTCAAGGGCCTTGCCAGTCTCTCCGGAGAGCGTCTTGGCGACGATCGAGGCTATCGCGGAGAAGCCGGCTATGGATAGCTTCTGCCTTATCTTGTCCAGCGTAATATGGTCTCCGGAGAATGAGGCTACCTGATCGAAGAGGGTATATGCGTCCCTCATCGAGCCCGTCGCTTCCTTGGCGATCCAGAATAGCGCGTCCTCATCCGCTTCCATGTGGATGTCTTCGGCAGCGCTTCTGAGGCACTTCATTATCAGCTCCTCGCTTATAAGGGAGAAGCGGAACTGCTGGCAGCGCGAGCGGATGGTTGCGGGAACCTTCTGCAGCTCAGTCGTCGCGAAGATGAAGATGATATACTCCGGTGGTTCCTCTATCGTCTTCAGAAGCGCATTGAAGGCCGAGGTGGAGAGCATGTGTACCTCATCGATGATGTAGATCTTGTACCTCGATGACTGAGGCGGGAACATGATCTCTTCCTTGATGTTCCTTATGTCATTGACGCTGGTGTTGGAGGCGCCATCGATCTCGATCACATCAACGGACTTGCCCTTTGCGATCTCCACGCAGGAGTCACAGACTCCACAGGGATGGGCGCTCATGCCGCGCTGGCAGTTGAGGGCCTTTGCCAGAAGGCGCGCCGAGCTTGTCTTGCCGACGCCTCGCGGACCTGAGAACAGATACGCATGGGCGATCCTGTTCTCGCTTATGGCATTCTCCAGGGTAGAGACCACGAAATCCTGACCAACCAGGAAATCGAAATCCTGGGGCCTCTTCCTAGTTGCCGTGACCTCGTATGTGCTTCTGCCTTCTGTCATCTTTGCTCCACTAAGGGAGTATAGCATGGAAAGGGGAGCCTTTGACACCGCCGTGAAGATCATTGGATGCTCATGAATTCGGCATGGCTCTTGAAGATAAGCTGAAGCATCAATGAGTATAGGCTATCTATTCCAGTGCCTGTATCTGCCTTGCTTAATGCGTTGATGTATTCTTTCTTTGTTTCTGTCCTTATGTAAATAGGAGGGATTCCATAACGAAGGAATAGTAGATTCGTAAAAGCCCTGATTGTCCTGCCGTTTCCATCAGGGAATGGATGGATGACTGTCAGCTTATGATGGATGTCGGCTATAGCCCTGACTATTTCTGATTTAGGCATGGAATCATGATTTTTCTCTAGGTGTCCAATAACCTCATTGAGGGTAATAAGCGATCTCATCACGTCTTGGTAGTCTACTGTTTCGAATTTAGCTCCGATGACAGCCGTGTTCTGTATCCTTGTCCTTCATCCATATTCTGGGAAGGGAACGCAAGAGAACAGGATTCGATTCAAATCAAGTAATGCATAGATATCTATGCTTGGTTGATGGCATATCTTGAATATATAGTCGTAAAGCAGGGAATGTCCGGCTATTTCCGATAAAGCTGCATGATTCCCGTCACAATATATGCTTTCTTGTGCTTTTAATCGTAGATCCGTAACGATTGTCGCGACTTCTTCTTCATCTATGTCTATGCCTTCCATCCTGGCATCGTTATAGATGTAATTATTCTTGAACACATAGGCTGCGTGTGTTTCAGCCGTTTCAGGCCACGCGAGGGTCCATGAATCAAGCGTCATCGTATATAATGACGTGTCATTGAAGCCTAATTCCTCCCTCCTTATTGCAGGTTTGTATGAATCATATACATAATCATCGCGAAGCTTCTTGGGGATGCATTGCCTGATTCTTATACGGCAGGCTTGATAGCTCGTTCCGAAGTATTCTGCAATGCGTAATATATCGTCAGGATAAAGCTTCTGCTCGTATATTCTTGCCTGTCTTATTATCTCATCCCGTGGCATCAGGAAAGCGGCAGCGAAATTCTCTGCGAATCTTTCAACATATATCTTGGACCCTGCCGTGCAGGAATATGGATCATATGATCCGACATCCTTTATGAAGTGGCAGATTTCATGGGCACAAGTATATCGCTGTCTCTGTATGGGCCTTTTGGAATTTATAGCTATCATAGCTGGAAGGGAATCATCCTTATCAGCAATCAGCAATCCTTCTAATTTCCGCAACTTGGCAAACACGAAGGGAATATCAAGTAAGGTAAGGGCATCAAATGGATTGATTGGGAAAGAGCGTTCTTTTCCTTTGAATACCATGGCAGAGAAAGCATCTGCAAGCTCTTCCGCTGAGCCTGTATGTAGTGCAAGATATGATTTATCGAGGATCACGTCCTAGCCGCCTCTCTTTTCCTTGCAAGCTTCTTCTTGAACTCAATCAGGTTCATGATCTCCATCTGATCCTCTTCGGGTAATGCCTCTATGCTTCTTGCATACATCTTTGTTCTTTCTGAATCAGGAGATATTCCTAATGCATAGTCAGCTGATATGCCATATATCCTGCATAAGGACTCAAGCTCAGAACTTGCCAGCTTTCTCTTTCCGCTTTCTATCTGGACCACGGCGGTTCTTGGAAGATTCAGGAGGGAGGCCACATAGTCCTGGGTAAGTGATAGTCTTTGCCGTGCTAATCTAAGGCGATCATGCGTATCCATGGCTCCTCCTTATTAGAAAGTCAACATCAGATGTTCTTAAATCGAACATCACGATAATGTCTCACGGCCTTTCTGTCAACTTCTATCTTTAAGGAATGTACTTGCCTTGGAATCGTAAAATGAAAACAGCAGCAAATGGTCCCGGTCACATGGCTTACCGCTTACCGCTGCTACATTCCTGTCCTGACGGGGTTGGGCGGCGCTCATTGCCGGGGATCTGCTGCTGAATACGGAGAGGGGGGGATTCGAACCCCCGATGGCTTTTGACCATACACGACTTCCAATCGTGCACCTTCGACCACTCGGACACCTCTCCAGGGCGTCATTCGGAGAGAGAGGGATTCGAACCCTCGGTAATGCAGAGCACTACACCGGATTTCGAGTCCGGCTCCTTCGACCACTCGGACATCTCTCCAAAGCGTACGAGACCAAGAGGATTCGAACCTCCGACCCTCAGTTCCGCAAACTGATGCTCTATCCAGCTGAGCTATGGTCTCATCATCGGAGAGGGGGGGATTCGAACCCCCGGACCCGGGTTTGCCAGGTCAACTCCTTAGCAGGGAGCCCGATTCGGCCTCTCTCGCACCTCTCCAATCTAATATGGCGGAGAGAGAGGGATTCGAACCCCCGGTGACTTGCGCCACGGCTGCTTTCAAGGCAGCTACCTTAAACCACTCGGACATCTCTCCAATGTCTCTGGCAACAACCAGTCAACGCTTGATTATCTTGATTGTTGCCCTCTTTGTCAATTTGTTTGTAGGTATATTCTGTTGTAAATATACCATACTGCGTTATATTCCCCTGTGTTCATAGGATCTCTTGGCTTCTCGTAGCTGTTCCTATGCCCTGGGGCAGGTTATCTCCATGAGGCGTTCAAGTGCTTCGTGGAGCGTACATGCCGCGGGAGAGGAAGATGCCCTGTACCTTACTTCCTTGCCGATGCGCCTGGATTGTATGAGCCCTGTCTTCCTCAGGAGCCGCAGGTGATGCGATACCGCAGGACTGGACATCCCTGTGATCGATGCTAGCGAGGCGACGCACTCCTCCTGATGGCAGAGGATCCAGAACACCCTTGCCCTGCTTCCGTCCCCAAGCAGCCTGAAAAGCTCGGCCACTTCCCAGAAACTCTCCTCATCCGGCTGATTCCTGTCATTACCGTCCATGCTGCCATGATAGCATGAGGAAAGACGTTGTCATATACGGGACGGAATGCCTCCTTTCTGCTATATTCACTTCGTATGGGATTTGGATTGCGGAATCTTGCGAAGGCTGTCAGGGAGAAGATCGATAGCCTCGGAAGGAAAGGCCAGGAAGAAGAGAGAAGCATCGAGGAAGGAACGAAGGCCGTCAGGCTCTCCGATCAGGCTTTGTCATTGCTTAATACGCTGTCTTCGGAGCTGGGACCGCGTCCTGCAGCCTCTCCGGATTCCCGCCGTGCCGCGCGTCGCATCGGCTCCGAGATGGAGAGGAGCGAGAAGGATGTGGTCCTGACCACCGCCAGGGTGTATCCTAGGGCGGCAAGGGGAATGCTGCTCTTCTCCTATCTCTTCCTTCTTCTCTCATCGATGCTGACGCTTGTTGGCCTCCCTTATCTTTCGCTGCTGCTGATAGGCGCCTATATCCTCGCCCTCTATGGAGAGATCAAGGGCGATGGCGGCTGGCTCAGGTGCTTCATGAGATCCGATGAGGCCACCAACGTCCATGCCGTGATAGAGCCGGAGGGGGAGGTCAGGGCGACGCTTGTCTTCTCCGCCCACCATGATTGTGCGATGATACGCAGGAAGGGAGAGGGTAGGATCGGAAGGATCGCATCATCAGCGTATCTCCAGCCTGCCAGCTTTGCCCTCATGGCCCTCTCCTCGCTGATTTCCCTGGTCGCGGAGATCGCAGGCGGCGTATTCTGGGGCTTCAATTTCCCAACCATTCCCGTGATTATCCTGCAGCTTGTCTCCATTGCCGCGTCAGCGCTCTCGTTCTCGTATATCAACCTGGGCGATGAGGAGTATTCGCCAGGGGCCGGGGATGACCTTTCCGGGGTAAGCGTCGTGACCACGCTTCTCTCGCATTTCTCCAAGGAGAAGAGGGAAGGACATGCGTTACGCGGCACGCGGCTTGTATTCGTCTCCTTCGATGGGGAGGAGTGCGGAAGATGCGGAAGCCGTATCTGGTACCATGACAACGCCTACCTTGTCGAGAATGGCTATAATCTCAACTTCGATGGTCTCTATGGAGAGGAGGATCTCGTGTTCCTCTCGCGTGATGGCAATGGATTCATCCCTCTCTCAGAGAGCCTAGCCTCCCGCTGCTCCTCGATAGCATCCTCCATGGGCTATAGGATCCCAGTAGGACGCATAGGCGTCTTCGGCGGTGAGACCGATGCAGCCTCTGCCGCTGACGCTTCGCTTGAGGCCGTGACGCTGACTGCAATGGCGCCTGGTACGCATACGCCTGCCCATAGCATGGATGATACTGCAGACAAGGTCTCCGAGGAGGCTCTTTCCAGGGCTATCGCGATAGCGATCAGGCTCGCGGAGGAGATCGATGGGAAGAAGGAGGAGAGGGAGGAGGAGCCAGCGCTGCTCTCGGCGGAGAGGAAGTACAAGCTCTCTAGGTACTGAGCGTGAGGAGTATCCTGCCCTGGCCTATGTCCTCGACGCCGCTTCTGAGCTTATCCGCATGCAGTGATGGAACAAGGCCGCTTATCGTTATGTCTATGGCGAAATCCTCTGATGCTATCGTCGCGTCTGTTTCCTCTAAGAGCCTTTTTATCAGGGTGTATGAAGGATAGGGAAGCGTCATCCTGTAGCGTGAACGCTCGATAAGCTCCTCTGTCTCAACGACCTTCAGCACTTCCTTGGCACTGTCACCATAGGCCTTTACCAGCCCTCCTGTCCCGAGAAGCGTTCCTCCGAAGTATCTTACGATGCATATCGTGATATTCGTTATTCCCGAGCCTTTCAGTACCTCGAAGGCGGGACGCCCTGCGGTGTTCTTCGGTTCCCTGTCATCGGAGAAGGAGTACATCGTGCCGCTTTTCCCTACGACCGAGGCGTGGACTACATGATTGGCTACCGGATGCTCTGCGCGCACCGAATCCACGGCCGCCTTCACCGCTTCCATCGTATCGGTAGGGATGGCGATCGCTATGAACCTCGACTTCTTGACCTCTATCTCGGCTTCCGCTCTTCTGATGAGTACCTTCATCTTCCCTTCCAGTCATGGGCGAATATGTTATCCGCATCCGTGGTGCTGTCTATCAGGCGTGCAAGCGCCGACAGCCTCTTCCTCCTATCCTCCGGGATTTCCGCTATCCTGTCGAGGATGGAGAGGTCGGAAACGGTGGAGAATCCTGATATAACCCCATAGGGGTTCTCTCCATATACCCAGGAGAGCGCCGTTGCCGCGTCGCCGTCAAGCTCTGCCATCAGCTCAGCGATATATGGAGAGGAGAGGGATGCAAGTGTCTTCCTCGCGTCTTCGCCTGCATAGTGCCCTGATAGGACTCCCATGCCAAGAGGCGCGTAGGCAAGCGTCTTCACGCCAAGGCCCTTCTCCTCTTCCCAGCCCTTGGTCCAGATCAGGGAAAGGGGGCGCTCATGGAATGATATGGGAAAGTCCTGCATCGTCCTTCTCAGCAATCCTATCGGGAAGTTGCTTACGCCGATCGCCTTTGCCTTCCCTTCGTGAAGGAGGCCTTCGAGTTCCTTCAGGCTACGGTAGAGGCTTTCCTTCTCCGTCGGCCAGTGGATGAGGAGGATATCCACATAGTCCCTGCCAAGGCGGCGTAGCGTCGCTTCCGCCTTGCGCCTCATGGTCGGCACAGGCATCACCTTGGATATCACGCGGTAGTCGTCGGCACCGATCTCCCTCATCGCGGAGGAGAGGAGCGATTCCGCATCGCCATAGCTATAGGCGGTATCGAATATCGTGATGCCCCTCTTGTAGCCTGCCTTGATGATGGCCTTGCCTTCTGCCGGGGCTATCTTCCTATGGAACTGGCTCTCCGACAGGTTCCATAGCCCCATGATGCATCGGCTATTCCCTGCCGTACTCGTTCTCTATCTCCTCGTATTCTTCGACCTTGCTGTCGAGCATCTCAAGGTCATCGAAGATGAAGTAGCCATTGACCTTCCTTCCCTCGAGCGCGAGCGGAAGCCAGAGCCTGTCATCCTCCCACATCCTTGAGTAGTCGAGCGATGCGATATCCGTCCAGAACGGCCTTGTCTCCTCACATTCTTCGATCATCGTACCGGAGTACGTGGATGTGAAGAATACATAGCCGAGCATCCTCAGCCCGTCCTTGAACTGGAAGCGCAGGACCGCTCTTTCCTCTAGGTCATCGACATCAAGCCCTGTCTCTTCCTTCGTCTCCCTGATGGCCGCTTCCGTCTTCGTCTCCTCGATCTCAATATGCCCGCCCGGCGCATTGATGTAGCCATGCCCAAGCCCGGTCTTCTTCTCTATCATGAGGATCCTGTCGCCATCGGTGACATAGGTGAGGACGCATGACTCCGTCGGTTCCCAGTTGTCCCAGTCTATGTCAGAGACCTTATCAGCCTCCGTGAATGAGCGCTCAAGCTTCTCCCTGGGGGTAAGCTTCTTCTCCTCTTCCTTCCTCTTCTCCTCCGGGTGGGCCTCGAGGTAGCAGCTGTGGCAGATGTTGTCATCGTTGCCGATGATGCTGTTCCACTCAAGCCGCTTGCCGCACCTGCTGCAATGGAGGCGGAAGGGCCAGAAGACCTTGTGGAATATGGCGATCACCGCGATCCCGAGGGCAAGCGATGCCCACTGCGTCCATGTCGGAAGCGAGAAGGTGGAACACATTATCACCATGACATAGATGATCAGGAACACGACCGCGAGCAGCAGCGTCGCCTTCCTCTTGTTATCTGAATCGGGGATCTTCCTCTGCGATATATTGATGAGTATCACGAAGAGCATGATCCAGGTGAAGAATTCATAGAAGAAATCAAGCAGCATGTCCCTAGATTAAGGATAAAGGCGCGGCTGAATCAAGTTCACGATTGCCTTGCGCTCGTCTCCATGGAAGAATACAGGCATGGATGTAGTGCTTTTCGGCACAGGATGGCGAGCCAGGTTCTTCCTGCGCATCGCGAGGCTGTGTCCTAGTATCATCAATGTCGTTTCTGTTTATTCCCGCTCGCCAGAAAGGGCAAAGGAGATCGAGGCCTTGGGGTTCCGAGCCACGGCAGAGAGGGACAAGGCCTTGGAAGCCGGCCATGACGCTGTCATAGTCGCGTCTGGTAAGAAGGGCTTCGCGGATACGCTACGCTTCCTTCGTGATAACGGCGAGAGGATCATCAGCGAGACGACCTTCCTGTCGCTCTCTGATGAGGAGCTGGATGAGATGAGCCTCATAGAAGGCGGAATGGTCCTGGAGCAGTATGCCTTCACGCCTCTCTTTGCCTCTGTCATCGCGGCCATTCCTCTTCTAGGGAATGTCGATCAGATGTATCTCTCAGGGCTTCATAACCACCATGCGGCTGCTATCGCGCGAAGGGTGCTTCCTATCGGATATGATCTTCCAGAGAGGATCGAATCGATGGATTTTCCCTCATCCATGCTTCGTACGGGCTATCGCAATGGCCTTGAGCGGAGCGGGATGGAGGAAGAATACACGAGGAGCGTCAGGCTGATGCGCTTTCCCTCCTCGCTTCTCATCACCGACTTCTCCTCCAACCAGTATCATTCGTATCTATATGGCAAGCGCTTCGAGGTGCGTGGGGATAGGGGCGTGATGAATGAGAGCGGCGTCCGCATCGTAGGTGCTGATGGCTATCCTGTGTCCCTGCCATTCGTCTTCCATCGTGATGCCTCGGTAGGAAACGGAAGCCTGACGCTTTCCCATGTCACCCTCGGGGAGCGGACGCTGTTCGTGAATCCGTATTATCCACTGAACCTCAATGATGATGAGATAGCGATTGCCCGTATGCTGGAGCTGTATGGGAAAGGGGAGGATCCCTATCCATTCAGGGAAGGGGTTGCTGATGCCAGGCTCGGAAGGCTATTGTAGATTACCTTCTTTTGTCTTAGATTATCCACCCAAGGAGGCTTTTATGGATATCGCAGGATATATAGATCACACGGTCCTTGCCGCTGATGCGACGAAGGAGAGGATAGAGTCGCTCTGCAGGGAGGCCGCGGAATATGGATTCGCCAGTGTCTGCGTCAACTCATGCTGGGTTCCTCTTGCAGCGAGGCTGCTTGAAGGCTCCACCTCAAAGGTATGTACTGTCGTGGGCTTTCCGCTTGGGGCAATGGAGAGCGACGCTAAGGCCTACGAGGCACGGAAGGCCGTGGAGAACGGTGCCGATGAGATAGATATGGTGATAAACGTAGGCTTCCTGAAGTCAGGGATGACCGATGAGGTCCTTGAGGATATCAAGGCAGTAAGGAAGGCCTGCGAGGGGCATACGCTGAAGGTCATCATCGAGACCTGCCTCCTTTCCGACGAGGAGAAGAGGATCGCCTGCGAGCTTTCCGAGAAGGCCGGAGCCGATTATGTGAAGACAAGCACGGGATTCTCCACAGGAGGTGCTACCGTGGAGGATGTGCGCCTGATGCGTTCCGTGGTCGGAGACAGGCTTGGCGTGAAGGCCTCTGGCGGCATAAGGGATTATAAGACGGCGCTTGCCATGATTGAGGCGGGAGCCTCCAGGATCGGGGCGAGTGCTGGCGTAAGGATCGTCAAGGAACAGGATGAGAACCGTTGAAAGGGAGAGCCCGGGAACTGATTTCCTGAAGTCGCTGGGGTTCCCGACGCTCGATGTCCACGACACGTTCACGCATTTCGATTTCACGACGCCGGGGCGCCGCGTGCTTCTTATCGGGCCTATGGGCTCAGGGAAGACGGAGTTCGCTGCCCGTGTCTGGCGGGATGCCGCCGTGGCAAGCCGCAAGAGCGATGCGGTGAAGGCTCTCACGAGTACGGGAGAGCTTGACAGGCGCAAGGTCTTCTTCATCCGTTCTGATATCGATGGCGCCCGCTTCACTGATTACCCGGAGGACGCGCTTGCCTATCGTTCTGGATATGTCCGCTGCGGCAGCAATATCGCGCGCATCCATGACTCATTCGGATTCGAGGAGGTGCTTAGGGACAATCCCGATGTCGGGACGTATATCATCGATGAGGCTTCGTTCTTCGATGAGCGCCTTGCCTACGTGGCGCGCAATTATGCGATCGAGAAGGGCTGCATGTTCGTCTTCCCCACCTTGATACTCAACTTCCGTAGGGAGTTCTTCAACTCGACGGCCCGTCTCATGCTGGATATCGCGACGGATGTGATACCGCTGACGGCGTATTGCGAGCATCCTGACTGCATGGCCCCCGCGTTCTATACCTATCGCTACTACAGCATCGATGGCGCGGAGTGCCCGGCTCTATACTTCGATCCCCTGATCGTGGTCGGAGGCGATAAGATCAAGGACGGAGGGCTTGAGCCGAACTATGCCGCACGCTGCGATCAGCATCACTTCCTGCCGGGGAAGGAGTATACGTTCTTCACGCTCAAGCCCCTTGGAGAGGAGGCCGGACGAGGTGATTGCACGGCGCTTATGAAGGAGCTTGAGGCCCTTCATGAGAAGCCTGAGGCCTCCCGGCTCTATGAGAATCTCATGCATAGCTATGGCGATGACAAGGAGGGAGAGCGCTATCTCAGCTCTATCAGGCCCGGCCATATCGCGGAGAAGGCCGTTGCCTATCTCTTCTGTGAGCAGAACATGATAGGGGAGAGCCTCCTTGTCCGCATAGCCACCGACCTTGCCCTCGACACCGATTACCTTGAGAAGGTCCTGTACGAGAACAGGCATCCTGTCTCTTTCTCCCAGCACTATCTTCTTTGATGCTAGTGCTGGCAGATGGGGCAGAACGTGCTGCCGCGGCCGGCGATGACGGTATGCTCCAGCCTGCTGCCGCATACAGGACAAGGTTCTCCTTCATGACCATATACCTGGAGGAATGGGGTATTGCGGTAATCCTTGCCCTTCGTCTCAAGGTATTCTTCCGGTGTTATCATGTTCTTCTCGATGAAGAATGAGAGGCGTTCGGGGATCGCCTTCGCAAGGCGCCGCCATTCGTCAGCGCTGAGCGTGCAGGCCTCCCTCCGTGGGTCGATCGAGGAGGAGAAGAGGATCTCATCCGAGTATATGTTGCCGATCCCAGCTATTGCTGACTGGTCCATGAGGCACTGCTTTATCTTCCTCCTGCTTCTGCCCAGCCTGCCTTGGAGGTAGGATGCGTCGATGTTATCGAAGGGCTCGGGGCCTAGCCTCTCCATGCCCGTGCAAGCATCCTGCCCGCTGTCGATGAGCCACATCCTGCCGAAGCGTCTCGTGTCGGAGAATCGTAGCTCCTTTCCGTCATCAAGGCCGATCGTGACGTGGGTATGTGCTTCCTCAGGATATCCTTCTGGGGCTATGAGGAGGCATCCTGTCATCCTGAGATGGATGACCAGCCGGCTTCCTCCTTCCATCCCGATGGTAAGGAACTTGCCCCTTCTTCCGGTATCGATGACCCTCTTTCCTTCTATTCCCTCGATGAACGCAGTCGGTTCCGGATGAGCGATCACGCCAGGAGTGCGTATGCTGGCAGAGATCATGGTGCGGCCCGTCATCTGAGGCCCGAGGACACGCCTTACTGTCTCTACTTCTGGTAGCTCTGGCATCGATTTATTCCTCTTTAGCCGTTATAGTACAAAACCCAGTCTGTATAGACGGGCACCGGTAGCCTTAGAATCTCTCTAAGGTCTCTGCCGTCCTTCCTGCCGTTGACGGATCATGGTTTTCCAGAAGCCATGGGACATCAATGGCGCGCGAACGCAGTTCCTCCGCGAAGGCCTGCCATCTGAAGCAGCCTGTCAGGGCCGGAAGATTTCCGATCTTGAAGCCTGTTTCCGGATCGAGGCGGTAGTCCTTGCAGTGGATAGCGGCGATCCTGTCTCCGTAGATATCGAGGATATCGCGGATGAAGGAGCGCTCGGCTTCCTCTGTGGGAACCTCTAGAGGAACACCATCGGCTTCGGGGATTCCCGTGTAGGGAATGAGGTTGATGGGATCGAGGATGACCTTAAGGCGATCGGTGCCGAACGAATCGAGGATCTTCCCCATCCGCTGGGCGCTGGAGATCGAATGGGAGCGGGCAACGGCCTCTATGGCCACGTACGCGTCATCCTTCTCGGCCTCGTCGAGCATCTGGGAGAGGCTCTCCTTGAAGATCTCGATGTTCCGTGGAGCGGATGTGGCTATCGAGTAGCCTCCCGTGGCGCTTGCGGTTCCCGTCTCCGTTCCGACGACAGGACAGCCGAAGGCTCCTGTCATCGAGAGGGATTTCCTGAATCGCCTGATCTCGTCCTTCCGCTTCTCCTCGTCGGGGTGGATCGGGTTGATATAGCAGCCGACGACGGCCACGGAGACGCCATGGGCCTTGAGGTCTGAGGCTATGGATGAGATATACTCCTTATCCCACTCCTGCCAGGGGTGGCATGAGGGTATCACCTTCTTCAGCGCCAGCTGGATGAAGGCAGGAGATCTGGTCTGGGCTACTCGGCGCCCTAGGGCATCCGCCGAGTCGAATGAGCCGAAGTCGTGGGCTCTGAATCCTATTCTTGGCATATCGAAAGGATATGACGGGAAACGCGGTAAGTCAAAGTCGGAGGTACGTATGGCAGATTGCATCTCTCATGGAATCGTTCCAGATGGTCGCGATATTTCCATGAGCCTTATGAAGGCGCTCAGAGAAGAGGGGGAGGTCCGTCTTTCCGAAGGCGTCTATATGACAGGGCCGCTATCAATTCCTTCCCATTCCCGGCTTATCCTCGAGAAGGGAGCCGTGCTGCGCTTCATTCCGGAGTTCGGGTTGTATGAGCCTGTCTTCACTAGATGGGAAGGCGTTAAGTGCTGGTGTATGCATCCTTGTCTTTTCATCGATGAGTGCGAGGACGTGGTCATAGAGGGAGAAGGAACGATAGATGGCTCCGGAGAGAGATGGTGGAAGGAGTGCCTGAAGAAGAAGGGGAAGGGCCTTGGACCGGAGAGCGAGCTTGAGCTGAGGTATGCCGCCCTTAATCCGGATTATAGGGATCAGCCAGGTGGCGGCGGAGGACGTGAGTTCCAGTTCATGAGGCCGCCTCTTATCCAGATCAGGAAGAGCCATGATGTGAGGATAGAGGGCATAACGGTACAGAACTCCCCGTTCTGGACGATCCATCCGCTCTTCTCCGAGCATATTACCCTGAAGGACCTCAAGGTCCTCAATCCATACGAGGCCCCCAATACCGATGGTATAGATATCGAATCATGCTCTCATGTGGCGGTAATCGACTGCGATGTGTTCGTCGGGGATGATGGCATAGCCCTCAAGTCCGGATCCGGTCCTGATGGCATAAGGGACGATGTGCCGACGAAGGATATCCTGATAAGAGGCTGTACGGTCAAGGCTGCCCATGGCGGTGCCGTCATAGGTTCCGAGACCGCGGCGGAGATCTCGGACGTCACCGTCGAGGACTGCCTCTTCGATGGTACTGACAGGGGTATACGCATCAAGACCAGAAGGGGAAGGGGCGGCCTTATACATGACCTTGCCTTCAGGCGGATAAGGATGCGGAGGAATCTCTGCCCGTTCGTGATAAACATGTACTACAGATGCGGTACCGATGATGCCTCCCTCTTCTCCCTCGATAAGCAGCCTGTCATCGATTCTACTCCGGATATCCACTCCATACTCATAGAGGACTGCCATGGAGAGGATTCCCTGTCCTCTGCCGGCATGGCCGTGGGGCTGCCGGAGATGCCGATACGCGACCTGACGATACGGAATTCATCATTCTCCGTCTCCGCGGATACCACCGCCTCTGTCGATGACAGCGATATGTACCGAGGCCTTCCGACTCCTCCTTCCAGGGGCTTCCGCCTGAGGAACGTGGAGGTGCGTCTCGAGAACGTGAGCGTGGAGTGCGAGGGCGAGAGGATCATAGAGGAAGAGGGGACCGTGGTCCTCTGAGCGTATCATCTGCGAGGATCCACCCCTGAAGCATTTGTGACTTTTGTCACTTGCTGGCAGTCATAAGGCGTCTTACTCTTTTCTCGAAAAAAAGGAGATGTCCAATGACAAAAGGGAAAAAACGCTTATTCGTTACAATCGTATCGGTTTTCCTTTGCGCATGCATGCTATTTGCCGGAGGAAGTAAAGAGGATGACGGGAGACAGAAGATAACGTTCCTCACGCTTGATGCCGTTAATTTCCGTGGCCAGCTTGAGCAGTTCATCGAGGAGTTCAACGCAGCCAATCCTGAGTATTATGTCGAGGCAACCTTCGCGCCTGATGTCGAGCAGCTCTTCGTGGCTGGCCTTCAGACTGGAAAGGCTTTCGATATCACATTTATTTATTCAAATGCGGTTACCCCGTATCTGGAATCAGGGAGGCTTGGAGAGGTTCCTGATTGGTTCATGGAGAAGCATCGCGATGAGTTCTATGACTATTCATTCGATGCTCTTATCTCTTCTGATGGATCAGTTTTTGGCGTGCCATACAACTACTTCCCAAGCTGGGGTCAGATAATGATCAATGTCGATCTCTGGGAGGAGGCCGGAGTCGATCCGACGCAGGCGAAGACCTGGGACGAGTTCATGGAACTCTGCAAGAAGGTCACCAAGTATGATCAGAGCGGAAGGATGATCCAGGCAGGATTCTCGGCACAGAGGGATGAGGAGGTCTACTTCATCAACCGTGTCCTTCAGCTTGGCGGCGTACCATACAACAGCGGTGGAAGCGCAGCCTTCGATAACGAGGTCGGAATGAAGGCCCTGCAGAACTATGTCGATATCTTCAATACCTATGGCGTTGATGATATGGAACTCGGAGAGACCATTGATAGCTTCAGGCGCGGCGCCGTCGCTTCGATGAATGGCATGCCGTGGTTCGGAGCCATCCTCGATAACGACCTTCCGGATCTCAACTACGCGTTCATCGATTGCCCGGAGATGGATGGGCTTCCGAATACCTGGGCCCTCTTCCAGGTGTGGAGCCATATCGTGAGCAAGGAAGCTGTTGATAAGGAAGGCGTCTGGGCTTTCCTGGAGTATCTTATCGCGCCGGAGAATACGGTCCGCTGGTCGAAGTTCTGCGGAGAGCTTTCCGCGGTGAAGTCCACGCAGGAGGATCCTGAGATAATCAACGACAGGCTTCTCGCTCCATTCGTCGAGGCGATGGAATATGGTGTTGCTGGTGATGTTTCTCTGTATACAAGTGAGGATGTCAGAGACACGATAAAGAATATGCTTAGAAGCGTGGTTGATGGTCTTGTCACGCCAGAGGAAGGGCTGAAGGCAGGAGCTGAGGAGATAACGAGGCTCAATAGCGTCCATTGAGGAGATGGCAGCTAGGTAGTCGCTTATTCACGCTGGTTTCCAGCTTTGCATTATGGCCCGCTGGCTATTCAGCGGGTCATTGAAAAGGTAAATATGAAGAACAGAATAGCAATCCGCAGATCAGAGGTAAGATTCGCGTATATCGCGCTTCTTCCTGTGCTTGTCTATATGGTTATATTCGTGCTGTTTCCGGTATTCATGTCCCTGCTTTATAGCTTCATGAACACGAGGAACAACACATTCGTGGGGCTCGATAACTATTTCGAGGTCCTCTTCGATGATCCAAGGGGCCTGAAGAGCTTTGCGAATACGATCAAGTATGCTCTTATCAGGATACCGTTCACCGTAGTCCTTGGATTCTTCATCGCAAACGCGCTGAACAATGTCAGGACCGGCCGGTCGATCCTGCTCGCAGGGTTCTTCGCGCCGTATATCACCAGCATGGTCGCTTATTCCACCATCTTCCTGTATCTCTACAACAATATAGGACTGATCAATGAGTTCCTCAGGGCCATGGGACTTCCTGCACAGGGCTTCCTGCGTGACCCGGACCAGGCCTTGATCTGCATCGCCCTGATGGATGGTTTCAAGCATATAGGCTTCGATGTCGTCATGTATATCGCAGCGCTTCAGGCCGTCCCTGATTCACTGTATGAGGCCGCGAGGATCGATGGCGCCTCGCCAAGGCAGATCATGTACAAGATCAAGCTCCCTCTGCTCCAGCCTACGATACTCTACCTTGTCGTAGTCATAACGATATGGACGCTGGAGGTATTCGAGCCGATATATGTCATGACCGATGGCGGTCCGCTTAATTCGACGAGGTCTGTCATATTCACGGCGTATCAGGCGGCATTCAAGGATGGAAGGCTTGGATATGGCAGCGCGATAAGCATGCTGCTCTTCTTCCTCATCTTCGTGATAACACTGGTTCAGCTCAGGCTCGGAAGGACCAAGTGGGAGTACTAGGAGGCTTGATAAGATGAGATCTTCAAAGATTAGACGTATTCTCGGAGTGGTTGCCCTCTCGTTCCTTTCGATACTCGTGTTCTCACCGCTGCTTTGGATGTTCCTCTCGTCATTCAAGGATGCCGGGGAGATCTGGAGGACGCCTCCTACGCTGTTCCCGGAGGAGCCTACGCTCAGCGGTTATTTCGAGCTGTTCCAGAAGATGCCGTTCGGAAGGTATTTCTTCAACAGCGTATTCGTCTCGGTGATCTCCACCGCGATATCGATCCTGACATCGATGCTCGCTGGGTATGTGTTCGCCAAGATGAGGTTCCGCGGAAAGAACACGCTCTTCCTGCTCGTGCTTTCCAGCATGATGATCCCTGCGCAGGTCACGATCGTCCCTAACTTCATGATCGTCCAGCAGCTGGGAATATATGATACGTATCTTGCCTTGATACTTCCGCAGGGGATTACCGTCTTCGGTATCTTCCTAGTCAGGCAGTTCATGCTTTCGTTTCCCCAGGACTATATAGAAGCAGCAAGGGTCGATGGCATGTCTGAGTTCCGTATCTTCACGAAGATAATATTCCCGCTGTCGGGAACGGTTATCTCCGCCTTGGCGATATTCACGTTCCGAGGATCATGGGATAGCCTTCTCTGGCCGCTGGTCATGACGATATCGAACTCGATGAGGACACTGCCGGTAGGGATTGCAGGCCTTACCACCGTGCATAGTCCGCTCATGGAACTTATACTTCCGGCCTCGACGATAACGGTAGTTCCGGTACTCATCATATTCTTCATATTCCAGAAGCAGTTTGTCGCAGGAATAACGATGTCTGGATTAAAAGGCTGATCAGGACCATGGGAGGAAAGGAGGATCATATGAAGAAGCAGATCAATGGGATAATCGGCGTTACCCATGTGGATATAGCGTGGAAGAAGGATGTTGAGGAGATGAGTGAACTCTATGAGGACGTCATCGTCAGGCTTCTCGATATCCTGGAGCATCATGATGATTTCACGTATGTGCTTGAGCAGGCTTATCTGCTGCGCATGCTGGATGAGAGGAGGCCTGATCTGATCGACAGGCTGCGGCCTTTCGTCGATAACGGCAGGTTGTCTATCGTCGGAGGCATGGTATCCACGTCAGAGACGAATACCGTCTCAGGGGAGAGCCTTGTCAGGAATATACAGGCAGGGCAGAGGTGGTTCCTTGGAAGGCTGGGGAAGAAGGCTACAGTCGGCTGGCTGATCGATACCTTCGGAATGAACGCGCAGTTCCCGCAGCTGGCAGCGCAGTTCGGATATAGGTATGTCTTCGCGAACAGGCTTGGCGGGAATGTCCCGTTCACGATGCTTCAGGCGAAGGGAAAGGATGGCACCGTCATCCCAGTGATAGGCCGCGATGTCTATGCTCCTGCGGTGCTGGATGACGGGCTCTCCTTCAGGCATGTATCAAGATGGAAGGAATACGATCAGCTGTTCAATGAGGCTGATTGCGGGGCGGCCGAGCTTCCCCTGCGCCTCTTCATGCCTTATACGGAGAATGAGGTGCTTCCTTCCCCCAGGTCCTTGACGCTTCGTAAGGCGCCGGGAACGAGGAGGACTTGGGAGTATGCCACCCCTGATTCGATCTGCGACACCGTCCTTTCCCTCTCTGGGAAATGGCCGATGCTGGATGCCGATCTGAATCCTGAGTTTACCGGTACCTTCTCGAACCGCATCGCGCTGAGGAAGAGGTATCGTGAGTGCGAGAGCCGGCTTCAGCAGCTGCATACCATGGTAGCGCTATTCTTCAGGAAGGCCCATGATGCCGATCTTCTGGAGACATTCGATTGGGACATGGGATATCTTCAGGCGCATGATCTCATAACCGGCTCATTCCAGGATGATGTCTTCCAGGATGCGATCAGAAGGGTGAATTCATTGATCGCAAGGATTGACTCGTATGAGAAGGCGCTATTCCAAGGCCCTCAGCCGGAGCCTGGCCGTTATTCTGTCTTTGCCGGAAACTGCGGTAGCTGGCGTATCCCGATGCAGCTTGATGTCGGATTCCCGATCTCGAAGGTCCTTTGCAACGGAAGGGAGGTTCCCTTCGTACAGTATGGTGATTCGGTGGAGATCGCAGAGGCGCTTCCTCCTTATTCCATCTCAGATATCAGGTGCGTTGTCGGTGAGCATGGGGCAGGATGCTTTGAGGAGGATGATCGCTATTGGATAGATAATGGCATCGTCTCCGTGTCTGCGGATACGGAGAGGAAGACCTGCTCGATAGCCGCCGGTGGCCGATGCTATGGCATATCACTCGTGATGCAGAAGGATGTGGGGAATTTCCAGATAGAGGAGCCTGCTGGTTCTGAGGTCGACTGGATCGTATCTTCTATGACCGTGTCATCGGTCAGGACTCCGGTTTATCAGGAGCTGAGGATATCCGGAGAATTCCCAGAGGATGCGTTAGGGTTTAAGGCTTCCAGACAGCCGTGGTCCATGAGTCTCCGACTTTATCAGGACTCCCCGTATGTCTCGGTATCGATCGCAGTTCCCTGGGAATATGAGATGGCGAGGATGAGGGTTAAGGTCACGACGCCTTATGAGTTCACATCCATGCTGAATGAGATTCCGTTCGGTACCACGAGGCGCCAGTATTATCGTGAGAGAGGAACGGCAAAGGGCGAGTGGCCTGTCCTCAGGTATTCAGTCGTGGATTCCGATGATTGCGGCATTGCCCTGGTCAATACGGGAAACTGCGGGATCGAATCCAGGCCTCGTTCCCTTTATATGACCATCGTTCGGGCTCCTTATACGGAGTATGCGGGTATGTATCCTGATGAAAGTTCTTCCCAGCATGGAATCGTGGAGACAGCTTTGACGATCCTTCCTTTCACCGGCCCCTGGTACGATGCATCGATCCCAGAGCTGGCGGAGATGGTGAACCATGGCGTCTCTATACAGGAAGGCTGCGGCGGTGATGTCGATAGCCGCATGATCATCAAGGGAAGCGGCGTCGTGGTCTCCTCTGTCGAGGCAGTTGCTCCGGATACCGTTTCCATAAGGCTGTATGAGACGGCCGGAACCAAGGGCCGCTTCTCCTTGCGGATGCCTGGGGTCAGGGAGTATCGCATGTCTGATATCTACGGCAATAGGGGAGATCTCCTCTGCAAGGATGAGAGCCTTGAGATGGAGATTGCCCCATACAGGATACTGACCGTGGCGGCCGTGTATTGATCTAGCTCCTTTTTCTGTGGGGCCGGTGTTCCGTAGGGAGGAGCCGGCTCCTTTCAGAGCAATGATCCGATGTTGTATTCGATGGCCAGCCGCATGGCCTCGAATCTGTTTCTTGTCTCAAGCTTGCTGTTTATGGAGCTTACGTAGTTTCTGACGGTATGCTCGGAAAGACATAACTTATCAGCGATCTCCTCATTGCTGTATCCCTTTCCTATCAGTGCGAGTATCTCCTTCTCCCTTTGGACAAGGGTGTCTAGGGCCTTTGGATAATCGAGCTTCTGGTTCTTCGTATCGGGATTCCCTTCTTGATGCTCAAGGATCTCCCTTGAGATGATCTTCTGTCCTTTGAAGACCCTCTTTATCGATGATATCAGCTCGTCAGGTGATATATCCTTCAGCAGGTATGCATCAGCGCCTGTCTTAAGGGCTGATCTTACGTATTTATCGTATCCGTACGTGGAGAGCATTATGATCTTCGTGGTCTTGTTGAAGTCCCTTATCATTGAAACGGCCTTGATGCCGTCGATCTCTGGCATCCAGACGTCCATGAGGACCACATCCACGGAGGCTTCCTTGAGGATATCGATGGCCTTGTATCCATTCTCCGCGACTATTATCGATTCGAAGTCATCAGGATAGGCATCGAATACGATCTTCAGGCTCTTGGCGAACAGGTTTTGATCATCAACGATCAGCAGGTTAAGCTTTCTCATCTAATGAAACCTTCGTTAGCGGGATATTGACGATGGTCATGTATCCCAGAGGTGATGATATGAATTCTATCCTTCCGTTCAGCCTTGCTATCCGGTCAGCCATCCCTGTCTGACCGATTCCCTTCGAATAGTTCATCGGTGCCCCCCTTCCGTTATCCTGTATCGTGATATTCAGCATACCATCCATCGCCCAGAATGATATCTCTATCTTGCTCGCCTTACCATGCTTGAATGAGTTTATGAGGGATTCCTGTATTATCTTATATATTGATTCGTTTATGTCGTTCAGCCTTATGCGCGCAAGGTTCCCCCAGTTGCATGCTATCTCGATTCCCGTTGCCTGCGAGAACGTATCGATGAGGGTCTTCAGGG
Organism: uncultured Spirochaetales bacterium; assembly: GCA_949299185.1. Lineage (GTDB taxonomy): Bacteria > Spirochaetota > Spirochaetia > Sphaerochaetales > Sphaerochaetaceae > Ornithospirochaeta. The sequence goes on along the minus strand of CASFZR010000002.1, from coordinate 31,803 downwards.
AGTCTATCTCACTATACCTGTAGCTATTGAGATCCCTGAGCTGGTAAAGCACGCTCCTCGTCTCTCTTAGGCATTTCGATGCCTGGTCCCTTATCCACCCATAGAGCTCAAGCTGCTCCTCCTGTGATTCCGGCGGACGCCTCTGGACGGCATCGCACATCGCTATGATGTTGATCAGCGGCCCTCCGTTCACATCATGAAGCTCCCTTGTGACCCTGGCTCTTTCCGCCGACAGCGTCTTGTGCTTTATCTTGCTGGCGTACTTAAGGAAGCTCAGGTTGGATGCTGTCAGCTTCTTTATCGTGTTGCCGTGCAGTTCGATCAGCTCCTGCTGCATCATCGCTTCCTCGTACAGCCTGTTGAACGTGATTCCTATCAGCATCAGGAGGATGAACAGCAGGAGGCTCTCGCTGCTATCCGGGAAGGGCGTTATCCCTGTCGAGGGCATAGAGTGGAAGAAGAACCAGAACATATAGCGCTGGATGATGATGCATAGCGGTATGAAGAAGACGGCCAGCATCCACGATACGTTAAGGGTTATCGATAGGCAGAAGAGGAAGGTGAGGGCCTTGGCTATGCCTTCGGATTCCTCATAGCATAGGGAATAGACCAGCGTGATGATCATTATGCCGGCTACGGCCAGTATCCCCTCGATATATCCATTGCTTTTCCTGAGCCATGCGGCAGATACGACCATCGTCAATATTGAGAGTATCCTGATGTCACGGGCAGTAGATAAGGATGAAAGGATCTTTGACTCCATAGTAAGAACTATACATAGGTAAAGTAATATCAGTAGGATAATTATGGATATCAGCTTTTTAGAGTTGCCTACGGTTGGACGTAATGATGATAACATAGCCTTATACTAACACATGAGGAGATCTAAAATCGAAAATACTCCGAGAATCATTTTATTATCTAGTTCGATCGTTTTCACAACGCAATAGCAAATAACAAGCAAATAGAATCTGTTATGTAAAATAGGCAACATCTTCATTTCAGAGCTTAAAAAGATGCTTTCGTAGCATAAGCTTTTGTCAGCTAGCAAATACCCAGCAAATAAAGATGAGGAGTACATCTGGATTCAACCCCTGTTTCAAGCGCGATTTTCGCGATTTCGCGATCATTCAATGCCTCAGTAGCAAATACCCAGCAAATAAAGATGAGGGGTACATCTGGATTCAACCCCCTGTTTCAAGCGTGATTTTCGCGATTTCGCGACCATTCAATGCCTCTATAGCAAATATCCAGCAAATGGCTCAGGCATAGAATGGAATGTACTTCATCATTCTATTTGAGGATACCGATTCATCAAAAGGCTTGATCAGTTCTTTTCTAAGAGTTTCTTTTATAAGCCTTGAAATACTGGCGGAAGCAGTATTTGCGAGCCCAAATCTATCACGTAATGACTTGTTTGTCATGGCATTTCCTTGGATATGCATTATGCAAGCATGCATGAATGTTGCCCAGATCTTCTCTTCCTTCGGAATCATGTTGAATGGGATCGTTGAATACAGTATGACTTTTGTGTTTGTCTCGTAGGGAATCATCTTGGGAGCAGGAAGCTGCATCGCTTCTGTTGTTATTATTATCTTATCCCAGCCAGATCCTAGTTCTTCACAAAGACTTAGACGTCTCATCAATGTTGATAATTTTTCATTCCTTGATTTTGGAGGATTATCTATGAGGCGTAATATATCAATTAATGGTGCCCCGGGATTTGTAATCTCAATCCTGGTGTTGAAGATTTCAACAGTTGGTCCTGCTCCTGTGATTGTAAAATCTTGGTGGATAAGAGCGTTTGCTAAAGCTTCCCTTACGGCTGTTGGAGGATAAGCAAACTTGGTTTCACGATACGGCCCTTTGATTTCTTCTTTTGTCGGGGTCATTGCGTAAATGTAGGTTAATGCTTCTTCCATACAGACGGCATACCCTTTTTCGATAACGATTTCCTTGAGCATGGTCATCCTGTTTTGATTTTCATATTGGACTAGTCGTAGGGCTTTCCTCTCAAGTCGAGGAAATGATGATAGTTGCCTAGCTAATGTAATCCCCCCTAAGTTAGTAATCGCATATTTTCCATTATCCTGAATGGCAAGGATTCCTTCTTCGAGTAGGAAATGAGCAATGCCCTCATTATCAGATGGAATTGTAAGCTTCCTTAGATTGAAGTATACGGAGTAGTCTATAAGGCCAAAAGCTTCAGTAAGGGTTAGATTCTGCCTTGCATACTGCATCTCAAAGTTCGTATTACGTAATTTATCCCAAAGCTGGGCTTTAAGCGTTGGAAGATCTCTTAATTTCTTTGTATAGCTACCCACTCGGATGTATTCTTCTTTCTTAAATGTAACCGGCAGTCCTAAAGGTTTGCATATTTCGATGATGAGGACATTCTTGCCTTCAAAATCTGTCATTCGAACTGAGAAGTCAGCATTTGATGATAATTGATGCCGGAGCCAGTTTTCTAGCTCTTCGTTACCTATCTTGATAGTCTGCAGATCATCATTTGTACCGATGACTTCATGTGTTATATCATCGATGCCCCATATCATGTAACTGCAGGAGCGATCTGCGATTACCGCACTATTTGCTAGAGCGCTGATATCCTCGCCGATCATATCTGGCTTATAGTTATCCTTTTTGAGTTCGACCCAGCTTGTTTCATGAGGAAGCGCACAAATAACCTTGATGAGATCGTAGTCATTATTGTTCTGCATTATCATTACCTGTGATGAATATCTTAACAGGTCGATATGATAGAGCCAATTGATTTTGCTCAGTCATTATCCTTTGATTAGTAAATACATCAATCTAATCAGGCAATGGGCAATTCGTGTAAGGAAAGGCCCTGCCGCGAAGCAGAGCCTTTTCTTATGCAAGCCTGTGATGCTTACTTTACGAGATGGATAGCGAAGCCGCCGATCTCCTCGTTGAGATAGCAGACCTTCATCCTGCCCTTCGCATCATATGCGACGGTCTCCTCGTTGACGGTGAATCCCTTGTTCTTGAGGAAGTAGACGGTTCTCTCAAGATCATAGCACCTGAAGGCGAGGTGGCCGTTCTTGCCGAGGTAGTTCTTCTTCATGACCTCGATCTCCTTGTTCATGAAGATGGAGCTATTGCCGTTCTTGATCTCAAGGCCAAGCTTAGCGAACTCGTCAGCGACGCCAGCCGCGGCATCCGCATCCGGGAGGTTGATGCCAACATGGGCAAGCTCAAGACCCTGGAGCTTCACATTGGCTTCCTTGCAGAGCCTCGTGATCTCAGCCCAGTTCTCATTGGCGATGAGATCGGCCTTCACCATCCAGGATCCGCCGATGGCGAGGACGTTGGAAGCCTTCGCGTAGTCGGGGAGGTTGTTCGGGTTGATGCCGCCGGTGGTCATGAACCTTACCTGAGAGAACGGACCAGAGAGGTCCTTGAGCATTGCGACACCGCCAGAAGCCTCTGCCGGGAAGAACTTGAGGACATCAAGGCCCATGGAAAGACCCATCTCGATCTCAGACGGCGTGCATACGCCTGGAACTACCGGGATGTTATGGGAGAGACACCACTCGACCGTCTCCCTGTTGAAGCCTGCGGATACGATGAACTTAGCACCGGCTGCCACGGCCTTCTCCGCGAGCTGCGGGTTGATGACCGTTCCGGCTCCGACGATCATGTCCGGATAAGCCGCGGTTACCTTCCTGATGGCTTCCTCAGCTGCCGCCGTCCTGAATGTGATCTCGGCTGAGTTGATACCTCCGTCGATCATTGCCTTTGCGAGAGGCACTGCCTTTTCCGCATCATCGATCTTCACTACTGGAACGATGCCAGAATCATGGAAGAAGGTGTAGAGTTCGTCTTTTGTCATAATCAAACTGCTCCTTATGAAACCTGATGGTTTATCTTATCATATGACAAGGAAAAATGAAACATCGTTTCGTTTCGCCTTGACCACTCGGCAAGTGGAATCTACAATAGTTGACTGTAATATCTAATCGGAGGATTGTATGTCCAAATACGTTACATTCGGTGAAATCATGCTTCGCCTCAGAAGCCCTGAACTCTATCGTCTTTTCCAGACACCATCCCTGGAAGCCACGTTCGGTGGCGGAGAGGCTAATGTCGCTGTCTCCCTTTCCATCTTCGGAGAGGATGCCGTATTCGTTTCGGCACTCCCAGAGAATGCCGTAGGCGAGGCTGCCGAGAGGGAGCTGATGAAGTATGGCGTGGACACCTCTGCTATCAAGAAGGTGAAGGGTGGAAGGCTTGGTATCTACTTCCTTGAGACCGGTGCTAACCAGAGGCCTTCCCTCGTCGTATATGACCGCGCTGAGTCCGCTATCGCCAAGGCGCTTCCTTCCGACTTCGATTTCGATGCGATCATGAAGGGCGCGACCTGGTTCCATACCACAGGCATCACTCCTGCTATCAGCCAGGGCGCGGCAGACTGCGCGCTCGCGGCCATGAAGGCTGCCAAGAAGGCCGGTGCCACCGTATCCATCGACCTCAACTTCCGCAAGAAGCTCTGGAACTATGGCAAGACCGCTCCAGAGGTGATGAGGGAGCTTACCAAGTATGCTGATGTCGTCATCGCCAACGAAGAGGACATCCAGAAGTGCCTCGGCATCGAGGCTGACAGCGATGTCACCTCCGGCAAGCTCGACACGAAGGTCTACGAGGAGCTTGCGGCAAAGGTCAAGGAGCAGTTCCCGAACGTTTCCGTCGTGGCTATCACGCTCCGCGAGTCCAAGAGCGCAGATCACAATGGCTGGTCCGCAGCGCTTTCCGGAAAGACGGGATTCTATCTTTCCAGACACTATGAGATCACGGATATCGTCGATCGCGTAGGCGGTGGAGACAGCTTCGCGGCTGGTATCATCTATGCTCTTTCCCACTTCGAGGACGAGCAGTATGCGATCAACTTCGCTGTCGCGTCTTCCTGCCTCAAGCACTCCATCTTCGGAGACTTCAACCTTACCCGCCTCTCTGAGGTCAAGGCACTGGCTGAAGGCGATGGCTCTGGCCGCGTACAGCGCTAAGCCAGCAGATACGGATAGCAGCGTGCTTCGGCACGCTGTTTCTTTCTCTGGGGGATACCATGCCTAGGATAATGCTTCTTGGTGATTCCACCTGCGCCGCAAAGCGTCCTGACGCGCGTCCGGAGACCGGATGGGGAGAGATGCTTCCGCGATTCGTCAGGGAAGGCTGGACGGTCGATAACCGTGCCATCAACGGCCTTGCCACCAAGGATATGATAGCCCGTGGCATCTTCCAGGAGGCATTGGATTGCCTTTCCTCCGGCGATATCGTGCTGCTGCAGTTCGGACATAACGACAGCAAGGCCGAGGATCCCTCAAGATACTCCGCTCCATGGACGGAGTACATCGTCAATCTCGTTTATATCACAAGCAGGATAAAGGCTAAGGGGGCCCTTCCCGTTATCATCACGTCCATCGCCAGGCGCAGGTTCTCAGAGGGCCTCATCATAGATACCCATGGCGACTATCCGGCGGCGGCTAAGGCCGCGGCTCATCAGTCGGGATGTCCCTGCATAGACATGACGGTTCCTACGATGGTCGCCCTGCAGGCGATGGGGGAGGAAGGCTCAAAGGAGTGCTTCATGCGATTTGACGCCGGGCTCTATCCTAACTACCCGGAAGGGGACGATGATGACACCCACCTCAGGCCGAGAGGGGCGGAGTGGGCTGCCTCCATGATCGCGGAGAGGCTGAAGCCCCTGTTCCCCGATGTGTTCCTCACTGCTTCCACGAAAGCGGATTAGTCCCGAATACCTGCCTGTATGTACGGCTGAAGTGCGCCGGATCGGAGTATCCGACCAGCTCGGCTATCTGGTAGAGCTTCAGATTCGTGGTCTTCATCAGCTCCTGAGCCTTCTCCATCCTGGCCTTCTTCAGGTAATCCCTGAATGATATCCCCATCTTCTGCTTGAAGAACGCTGACAGGTAGTTGGGATGCATCTCAAGCATGCGGGCCGTTGATTCAAGTGATATATCCTTGCCTAGGTTATCGGCTATGTATCTCCGTATCTTCTCGATCCTCATGTCCTCCGCAGGGCTCATATGGGCCTGCTGGATATAGAACGGTATGATCGAGTGCATGGCCTCCCGTATCTCGCTTATCGTATGGCTGTTTATCAGGGCCTCGTTGAAGTCCATGTCGGAAAACAGGTTCTTCTGGAGTATATGTATCATGTCCGGATTATCCTCAAGCATCTGGTAGAACCATAGCGATATCGAGCGGATCGTGAACTCCCTTGCGGCCCTCTGATAGGCGAAGCTGTCCACGAGCATATCCGCATAGTGGGTGAAGGTACGCTCCTTTCCCATGGATACCGCTTCCGCCATCTTCCTGAACAGCTCCGTGGCTGATATCTCCGGAAGCTCCCGCGGATGTATGTCGTTGAATGTGTCGATGAGCCTGGAGCATAGCATGGCGGCAAGCTCATCCCTGTCCATTCCTTCCTCCTCCGCTGCCGGGATGGAAAGGAACGGTGATCGGAAGCCTTCCATAAGCGGCCTGAACGAGTCGGAGTCGCTTGATAGGATGGTATATTCCCTCTGATACTGCTCTTGATGATAGGGGATATCCTCCGCGGCCATGGCAGATACCAGCCTCGATAGCAGTGCTGCGCCTTCCTTGCTATCGGTCTGCAGCATTGCCGTATGATGCAGAGGGATGATGCCTCCATCCTTCTCATTGCCTTCCGGAATCTCCTCTGATGATATCGTGAGGATGCTTCTTATCGCGGCGATGAGTTCCCCCTGGTTCACAGGCTTGAGAAGATAATCCGATGCTCCGTGGAGAAGGGCGTTGCGGACCTTCGAGTAGTCATCGTAGCAGGATATCACGAGGATGGGGATGGCCCTGTCTATCCTCTCGATCAGCTCCTCCCCGCTCAGCCTCGGCATCTCCATATCCGTGATCACAAGGTCATATGCCCTCTCCTCGATGCTGTTCCAGGCGCTCATGCCATCATAGCATTCCGTTATAGATATCTCAGGAAAGGCCTCCTTGATCATCATCGACATCCCCTGGGTTATGAGCTTGTCATCATCTGCTATCAGTATCTCCATCGTCCTCATCCTCTATCGTGATCGTTACTGAACAGCCTTTGCCTTCCACCGCGTTCAGCTCCATGCTGCAGCGGTCTGGGAAGATAAGCGAGAGCCGGCGTCGTATGTTCCCCAGCCCGATATGCCCTTCCTGAAGCTCCCCATCATCCATGCGCAAGAGCCTCCCTCTGACCTCTTCAAGGCGCTCTCTGTCCATTCCCTCGCCATCATCGGCTATCGTTATGACAGAGGTCCTGCCGGATCTGTACGCGAATATCGTTATGGTTCCAGACAGCCTGCCTCTGTCGAAGCCATGGATGATGCTGTTCTCTATGATCGGCTGAAGGGTTATGCGGGGCAGGCGGAGGCTTAAGCTTCCTTCGATCACGGTGTTCAGCGTTATCTCTCCCTGTGATCTTATGTTCGATATCAGCACGTAATGGCGCACGTTCTCCACCTCTTCGGAGAGCGTTACGAGATCATTTGACCTTGTCAGCCCGTACTTCAGCAGCTCAGACAGCTCGGTGAGTATCTGGTATACAGTCCTGTCGCTGTTCCTGTAGGCTGTCATGCGTGCCGAATCGAGGGTGTTGTAGAGGAAGTGCCTGTTGATCTGGCTGCGAAGCACCTGCAGTTCCGACTCCTTCATCTCAAGGTTCTTCTTGTACACGGTCTGGATCAGATTGCTTATCTCATCCGACATGCTGTTGAGCGCCGTGCCGATCTCCTGCATCTCAGGTGACTGCAGATCCTCTATCCTGACCGAGAAGTCTCCTTTTCCGAGCTTCCTGACAGAGCTGATTATATGGCTCACGGAACTCTGGATGCTCCGTATGATCATCCTGCTGAATACCGCCATGAATATCGTGAAGGCAACAGCGAGGAGCAGGATCACTATGGAGGGTATGCTGATGGATCTCAGAAGCGTGAGGTACGGCGTCGCTATTAGTGTCAGGAAGCGTCCATCCTCCGATAGCGCGAACGAAAGCATATACCCGTCCTCTATGATCCTCCATGGCTGATCCAGGGCGGGGCTGAATCCCAGGGGAAGGGAGGAGTAGATCATATCCCCGGAAGGTATCTCAAGGAGCGCGGCCCTCTGATCGGCCAGTATGAGGTTTCTCTCGAGTATCCTCTGGATATCCCCGATGCTGATTCCCGCCACGACGAATCCCACGGGCATGTACTTCTCTGCGTAGATGATCGCCCTTGCCGCGTAGATCTGGTCCCCGTCAGGAAGCCCTATCTCCCCCGTAAGCAGCACAGGCGTTCCCTTTGCGTCCAGCACTCTCTGCATCCATGGCTGCTCATTTCCTAGATTGATGGTCTCAGAGCGATTGTATGTGCGCGTAAGATCCATGAACATGCCGGTTCCAGCCATATTTACCACGGCGATGGAATCGATGGTTGAGTTCAGGCTCAGCACGTTCATCATCTCCGTCTCCAGTGTCCTTATCTCCTGATATGAGAGGACGGGCCCCTCCGTGTTGCCAAGAAGCACGTTCATCGTAGCGTTCGGCGTGCCGTTCGCTTCCCTAAGCAGCGGGAATAGCGTTATCGTCTCCTGCTCATGGTAAAGCTGAGCCGCGCGAGAGGCGGCCTGTTCCGCTATCTGGTCGGACCGCTCCGCGATCGAGCCTATCTCCCCATAGTATTCGATGCGCAGTATGAAGATGAGCGACAGGATGGTGAAGATCAGGCTGATGCCTTGCAGAAACAGCAGCTTCCTTCTCAGGCTTATCCCGTGCAGTAGCGTTCTCATAGGATGATCGTAGCTCTGAATCTTAAGAAATGGCAAGAAATACTATCATCATCCATTTATGTTTGCCCAAGCCGCTATAGAATCGAAGAAAAAGATGGATATCTGATCTGATTTCACAAAGGAGGAAACATGAAAAGATTTTCAATCGTTCTGATGATGCTCGCGTGTGTCGCCATGGCTGCGTTCGGTAGCGGAAGCAGCGAGAGCGCATCATCCGATGGAGTGGTAGAGATAGAGTTCTTCTCGCTTAAGCCAGAGGCCGTTGATTGCTATCAGGAGCTTGTCGATGAGTTCAACGCCGCCAATCCTGATATCAACGTGACGCTGACATCCACCGCGGACGCGCAGACAGTATTCCTTACCAGGGTAGCCACCAACACCGTTCCTGAGTGCTGCTATGTCTTCTTCAACGCCACCTATGAGGAATTCTTCCGAGAGGGACTCTTCATCGATCTTACCGATGATCCTCTTCTAGACCTTGTGCAGCCGAGCATCGCCGAGATGGCGGAGGTTGATGGAAGGAACTATTCCATCCCTGTCACGCTCTCCCCAAGCGGAATCTACTACAACAAGGATATGTTCGCGGAGCATGGATGGACGATGCCCGATACCTACGAGGGCCTGATCGCGCTTTGCCAGGAGATGGAGGCTGCTGGAATCCAGCCATTCGCCTTCTCCGATAAGGACGCCCATACGATCGGACAGCAGGCAGAGAGGCTCATCAATGGAAACATCAACGTCGATGTCATCTCCAAGTTCGAGGCTGTCGGTGCCGGAGAGACCTCATGGACGAAGGAGCCTGAGATGAGGGAGCTTGCGGAGATGCTTCTCGAGCTGCGCGAGTATGGCCCTGCTGACAACCTCGGAATGAGCCATGAGCAGGCGATTGCAGATTTCGTCAATGGCAAGGTCGCGATGATCATCTCCGGAACCTGGGCCGCCACGACGATCAACCAGGCCAATGTCACGTTCGACTATGAGATGCTTCCGTTCCCGTCATATGATGGCAGGCCTGTATACCTTTCGACATGCCCGGATACCTGCTATGCGATCTCCGCGTCCGCTTCTCCTGAGAAGCAGGAGGCTTCCAGAAGGTTCCTCGAGTTCCTTCTCTCCTCCGAGGCTCTTGGGAAGTGGCTCCAGACCGACCTTTCCCCGAACATGGCCGTCGAGGCTGAGTACAACGTCGAGTGCTTCAGCGTGATCAACGACATGCTCTCCGAGGGCGCTATGGTGATGCTTCCGTCCGTCCTTCAGCCGGCAGGCTTCAGGGTTGACTGGCAGGTTGCCGTACAGCAGCTCTTCATCGATCATGACATCGACGCGTTCCTCGCCAAGAGCGATGAGCTGACGGTCGATTACTATAACTGATCGGTTATCGATCGCGTGCCGCGGCGGCTCTGCCGCGGCATATATGCAGGAAGATTATCGAGATGCTAGGAAAATCAGTAAAGAACAGAGAGAAATACATCACATACGCACTGTATATCATCCCAGGCTTCGTACTATACCTGTGCCTCTTCGTGACTCCGTTGATACTGGGTATCTACTACTCCACGTTCGACTGGAACGGGTTTTCGAAGAAGAGGGACTTCATAGGCCTTGGAAACTATATCGACGCTCTTACCGATGACAGGTTCACGAACGCCATACTCTTCAATCTTCGCTATAGCGTCCTTCTGATAATCTCCATCATCGTCATAAGCATGGTGCTTGCGCTCCTGCTGAACAAGGATCTGAAGGCGAGGGGATTCATACGTTCCGTGTATTTCTTCCCCGCGGTGGTCAGCATGCTTACGGCGAGCCTCATATTCAATGAGATATACTTCCGCGCCATTCCCGCCGTCGGAGATCTCCTTGGTATCGCGGCATTGCAGAAGAGCGTCCTCTCCTCGCCATCCACCGCGATATACGGAATACTCTTCGTCCACGTGTGGCAGGGCGTGGCCATACCGACAGTGCTTTTCCTGGCTGGGCTTCAGACGATTCCGGGGGAGATCCTGGAGTCCAGCCTTATCGATGGCGCCTCGAAGTGGCAGCAGTTCTGGAAGATCACGATACCGTACCTCCTTCCTGTCGTCAGCGTCGTGCTTGTCCTTGTCCTGAGAGACGGACTGATGGTCTTCGATTACATCGTGGGCCTTACCGATGGCGGCCCGGGCGGAGCCACGACAAGCATAGTCATGCTCGTTTACAGGCAGGGCTTCGAGGAGATGAAGTTCAGCTTCGCGATCGCCGAGGCCCTGATGATATCGGTGGTGCTGATAGCAGTATCGGCGTTCCAGATGATCGTTATAAACAGGAAAAGCATAGAGGACTGAGAGATGAAGCAGAAAGGATCTTATATAAACCGTGCCAGATGGTATGTCTACGCCATCCTGGCAGTCGGAATACTTATCATAGCGCTGCCGTTCTACCTGACGGTCATCACGCCGTTCAAGACCTCGTCTGAGATCCTGGGAAACTTCTTCTCCTTCCCTAAGAGCTTCTATCTGGGGAACTTCATGAAGGTCCTCTCCAAGCCTGATTATTACTATGCCATCGGCAACTCCATCATCATAACCGGCATCGCTGTAGCAATCATGTCGATACTCCTGCCGATGCTTGCCTATCCGCTTTCGCGAGGCATGAGGGAGAAGCGGATCTTCAAGGTCATCTACTTCATCATCGTCTGCGGCATATTCGTGCCGTTCCAGGTCAGGATGCTGCCGCTGATGAAGCTCGTCAACGCGCTGGGGCTGATGAACATACCGGGAATAATAGTCCTCTATGTCGCCACCTCCGTCTGTGAGGGAACGTACCTTTATGTCGGGTACATGGCCTCGATGCCGACCTCGATGGAGGAGGCCGCGTATATCGACGGAGCAAGCACGAACAAGACCTTCTGGATGATCGTGTATCCGCTGCTGCGTCCGATAACCGCCACGGTGCTGATCAAGAACTCGCTCTGGATATGGAACGACTTCTTCATGCCGCTCCTTGTCCTCAATCGTTCTTACAAGCTTCACACGATCACGCTGTTCCAGCACTCGTTCAAGACTGCGTACACGACGGATTACACGCTGGCGTTCACCACGTTCCTCATGTCGATACTGCCTATAATGCTCGTGTACATATTCGCTCAGAAGCACATCATCAGCGGCCTCACCAATGGTGCGGTGAAGGGCTGAGAGGAGGAAGGATGAAGACTATAGACGATAGGCTACCGAAGATCGGCGTGGCCTTTGACGGAACCAGGATAGCCACCAAGGAGCAGTGGGAGGGTAAGAGGAGGCCTGAGATCCTCGGCTTCTTCAAGGACGAGGTATACGGGAACTTCCCTGACCGCCCGGAAGATCTCTCGTTCCGCGTCGTATCATCAGAGCGTTCTGTCTTCTCCGATGATGTCACGACCGAGGTCCTGGAGGCTTCATTCTCCGGGGATAGGGGAACCTTCTCCTTTCCGTTCTATATGTTCATCCCCCGTTCAGATAGGCCCGTGCCTGTGATGCTGCTCATCTGCAACAGGAGCAAGGCGGAGAACATCGACCTCTCGCGTCAGATACATACCGACTTCTTCCCAGTCGAATATCTCACTAGCCATGGTTATGCCGCTGTCTCCTACTGGGTCGAGGATCTCGATACCGACAGGGATGATGGCTCGGTGAATGGCGTCCAGCAGGCGTTCTCGCTCTCCGGCGATCATGCCTGGGGAACGATCGCGGCCTGGGCCTGGGGCGCTATGAGGGTGATGGATCATATAGAGACGGACGCGCGCCTCGACAAGAGCCGCGTTGCCGTGGTTGGTCAGTCAAGAGGCGGCAAGACCGCGCTTTATGCCGCGGCCTGCGATGAGCGCTTCAATGCCGTGTACTCCAGCTGCTCTGGCTGCACGGGCGCCGCGCTCTCACTTTATAAGGATGGGGAGACGATAAGGCAGATCAACGAGGTCTTCCCGTATTGGTTCTGCAAGGCATATAGGAAATATGATGGCAACGAGGCCGCGCTCAGATGCGATCAGCATGAGCTTCTTTCCCTCATAGCTCCGCGCTGCCTCTATGTCGCCAGCGCATCCATGGATGACTGGGCTGATCCGAAGGCCGAGTACGCCTCTGCCTATCTTGCGGGAGAGGCCTATGGCTACTACGGGCTCAAGGGGCTTGAGAGCGATGTGCAGCCACGGCCTTGCCTGCAGGTCACGGGCGATAGGGTAGGCTATCATCTGCGGCCAGGAGTGCATGACCTGACGCTCTATGACTGGCAGATGTTCATGTCGTTCCTTGAAAGCAGGAAGTAATCCAGGCCGGATATGATCTCAAGGGATTCTGCGAAGGTTCTTGTCCTAGATGCCGTGTCATTGCTAGGGCAAGGCGTGATATACATGATCAACCTCGCCCTGGTGTACTATCTGAGGTATTCGAATGGTATTCCATCGGGGATCGTCGGGCTTGCCGCCAGCACATATACCCTGGCATTCTTCCTGGGATGCATGTTCCTGTATCCGATATACGCCCGTTTCTCCGGGCATGTGCTGATCGGCGCGTCATTCCTGGGGATGTCCCTCGCGATCCTTGCGCTGCTGCAGGCTGAGGCGATCTGGCTTATCTTCCTCTGCCTCGCTCTCTATGGTCTCTTCATGAGCCTCCTATGGGCGCCTCTCGAGGCCTGGCTGATGGATTCTGCCGATGAGCGTTCGATAAACGGCATCCTCGGCTCGTTCAACCTCTCATGGAGCCTTGGCGTGGGGCTTTCTCCGCTGATCACGACCTGGATCGTGAGCATGGATCCCCGCAATGTATTCATCATCGGTATCGCGGTATTCGTCATGCTATGGCTGACTACCTCGATCCTCGCGCGCTTCTGCCGCCCTGCCAGGCCCTCATCTGATGAGAAGTCGATCGACCCGACGATAGGAGCGGCTTCAAGGAGGGTGCTTGCCATACGCGTTATATCATGGAGCGTCGCGTTCATGGCCTACGCGGTACAGGCGATACTCCTTAATATCTTCCCGATGTTCGCGAAGGATATCCTTGGGGTTTCCGACCAGATGAGCGGCACGATATTGTTCCTGAGGGGGATGGCGGCCTGTGCCTCCTTCTTCTTCCTCTCGCACACGTCCTGGTGGCAGCTGAGGTTCAGCAGGATCCTCGGAGCGGAGGCGCTGATCGCCATTCTCATGATCGTGCTGTCTGCATCCCGCTCAATAGCCGTGATCGCCATCTCCATCCTGATCTATGGCCTGGTCTTCTCGCTCTGTGCCTCGTTCAGCTCGTTCCACAGCGCATGCGGAATCGGAGATAAGGTCCGGACGATGCGTATACATGAAGGCGTCATTAACCTGGGTTCCGTGGTTGGAACGGCCCTTGGCGGAGTCATCTATGAGAGGGCGGGATACAGTGCGGTATGGCTGATGCTCATCATCATGCTCGTGCTGCTCGCCTCCGTCCAGATCGCATATTACCTGCATGAGACGAAGGAGGAACGATACAGGTAGAGAGATAGCCCATTCCCTTAACATGACAATCGCTTCTTCTGTCCCTGCCTTGAGAAAATACGATTAAAATGCAAGGCCGGTTGTCTTTTCTTTGCATTGATTCCGTTTGTTGTGTACACTGGATGGAAATTACGCTTCTTTGGAGGAAGATATGAGTACATCCTCAGCACAGATGCTTATCTCGATGGTTCTCTATATGAGCGTCGTGATCGGCATCGGCGTTTATTTCGCTAAGAGGGCAAACCAGAACAGCGATAACTACTATCTTGGTGGCCGTTCCCTCGGCCCGTGGGTTGCCGCGTTCAGCGCGGAGGCCTCCGATATGTCCGGATGGCTTCTGATGGGACTGCCGGGACTGGCTTACTGGACAGGGCTCGCCGATGCGTTCTGGACCGCGATCGGCCTTGCGATCGGAACATACGTGAACTGGCTTCTGGTGGCCAAGAGGCTGAGGCGCTACTCGCATGTAGCAGGCAACTCCATAACGATTCCCGAGTTCTTCAGCAACAGGTTCCATGAGAAGAGGAAGGTCATCCTCACGATCTCCTCGCTCTTCATCCTGGTGTTCTTCTGCGTCTACGCGGCAAGCTGCTTCGTGACCTGCGGCAAGCTCTTCTCCTCGATATTCGGTGCCGATTACAGGCTCATGATGCTCTGCGGAGTCGCGTTCGTCGTGATCTACACCTTCCTTGGAGGCTTCCTCGCGGAGAGCGTCAGCGATTTCATGCAGGCGATCATAATGGTCTTCGCTCTCGTCGTCGTGCTTGTCTCCGGTACTGCCGCTGCTGGTGGCATAGGGCAGGTCTTCGATAACATCAGGAACATCCCCGGCTTCCTAGAGTTCTTCAACATCGCATCACCGGCGCTCAATGAGGCGGGGGAGCAGATCGTCTCCAATGGCGCTCCGGTCTTCAATGACGCCTCTCCGTACCCGCTTCTCTCCGTTGCGTCGATGCTTGCGTGGGGACTGGGCTACTTCGGCATGCCGCAGGTCCTGCTGCGCTTCATGGCCATCAGGAAGTCCGATGAGCTTACCAAGAGCCGCCGCGTGGCCACCGTCTGGGTGCTTATCTCCCTCCTGTCGGCTGTGACGATCGGTCTTGTCGGAAGAGCCTTTGACCCGGTAGCGTTCAACACCGCGTCCGATGCGGAGAATATCTTTTCCTATCTTGCCAGCATCCTGATGCACCCGCTCTTCGCTGGCCTCGTGATGGCGGGTATCCTCGCCGCTACGATAAGCAGCTCTGATTCCTACCTCCTGATTGCCGCGTCGGCGTTCTCCAAGAACCTCTTTCAGGGCGTGTTCCATACCAAGGCCAATGACAAGCAGGTCATGGTAGTCTCCAGGGTTACCCTTATCGTGATAGCCCTTATCGGAGCGCTCATCGCCCTCGATGAGGACAGCATCATATTCACGATCGTGAGCTTCGCGTGGGCAGGCTTCGGCGCGACATTCGGGCCGCTGATGCTCTTCTCCCTCTTCTGGAAGAGGACGACCAGGGAAGGCGCGATCGCCGGTATGCTCGCTGGCGGCATCATGGTCTTCGTCTGGAACTTCCTCATCAAGCCGATGGGAGGGATCTTCGGGATCTACGAGCTTCTGCCTGCCTTCCTCATCTCCTCCGTCTTCATCGTTGTTGTCTCTCTCGTCACTCCTGAGCCTGACAAGGCGATACTCGACGAGTTCGAGAGCGCAAAGACATTCGAGTGCTGATTGATACAGGGTGGTCGGAAGGCCACCCTCATCTTGCTCAAAGCCTTTCCCTGATGATCCTTGAGACATCGCTGAGTTCATAGAGGGGAAGGCTTATCAGGCCATCCTGCTCCTCATAGCCACGCATCGATGCCCTTAGCGCAAGCTTAGGAATATACCTGGCCATATATGCCTTCAGGCTCTTTGCGTGGACGTTCGTTCCGGACTTGATATCGAGCGGAACGATACTGAGGCCATCATCGATTATGAATTCGACTTCTCCTGTGCTATTGTCGTTCGTATAGTAGTGCAGGTTGAGGCCCTCTTGCTGTATAAGTTCCTGGTAAGCATACTGCTCAGCAAGCGCCCCCTTGAATTCTATCAGCACATCGGTATCTGAGATTATCGACTCATGCCGTAGCCGTGACTGCGCTGCAAGGAGACCGATATCAAGCATATATATCTTGAATATCGAATCATCCTCATATGCAGATGTCGGGATCCTTTGCGTACGGAGCCTCTTCTCCATGTAGATCAATCCTGCTTTCGTTAGCCACCCTAAGGCCTTCTCGTAATCCACTGCTCTCCTGCTTCCCTGCAGCGCGGAGAAGATGAATTTCTTGTTTTCCTTTGCAAGCTGCTTAGGGATTGCTGACCACACTGTCTCTACCCGTTTAAGCTCTGTCTCATCGGAGATGTGCTTTGAGAAGTCATTTTCATATGAGCGCAGGATACTCTTCTGTATCCTTCTTACCTCTGCATAGTCGTTTCCGTTGCTTGTGGCGAATGCCTGTACGGCTTCCGGCATTCCCCCCACATACATATACTGTCGTAAGAGAAAGCCACATTCATCCTTTAGGATATCCAAAAGATCATGATCATGGTCTTCCAGAGCCTTTATGATGATATCCTTATCCATGGCCATCAGGAATTCCTTGAATGTCATCGGATACAAGGTCAGGAAATCTACCTTGCCTACCGGGAATGCGTAACCAGTATGCTCTGCTATGCCGAGAAGGGAGCCTGCCGCCACTATATTGTATTCCGGAGCGTTCTCCTGAAAATACTTCAGGCTGGTCATGGCCTCCGGACATTCCTGGATCTCATCGAATATGAAGAGCGTCTCTTCTGGCTTTCCTGTAGAACCGAGAATGGCTGCCAGCATCCGCATTATGCCGGGGACATCAGAAGGATTGCTGAATACTCTCTTAAGGATCGGGTTGTTGTCAAAGAGCAGGTAATGTGTCTCTTTATACTCTCTGCGGCCAAGCTCCTTAAGTAGCCAGGTCTTTCCAGTCTGTCTCGCACCTTCTAGTATCAAGGGCTTTCTATTAGGCTTTTTCTTCCATTTCACTAACTCTTGGAACAGTAATCTCTGCATATTGCCTCTATATATCCATATATAAAGGAATAAAACTTAGTTGACAACAAAAATCTAGGGGAATATTCCTCTTATGAACGCATTTTTCTAGGGGACAATATGCCTTATGGCTACATTTTTCTAGGGGACTGTCCCTTTATTCCTTCCCGTAGCCGAGTATCGAGGAAAGCTCCGCGGTCGTCTCCATTATCTTCCGCGTGATCTCGCCCTGATCGCAGTCCTCGAAGCGGAACAGAGGCCATGATACCGATATAGCGGCAACGGTACGGCCTGAATAATCCCTGACAGGGGAGGCGATGCACTTGATGTTCATCTCATGCTCCTCGTCATCGATGGACCAGCCACGCTCGCGTGTCTTTCCCAGTTCTTCCTTCAGGGCTTCCACCGTCCTGATCGACTTCGGCGTGAATGGCTTTAGCGGATGTCCGCTGATATACTCCTCAAGCGCTTCCTCGCTCATCTCCGAGAGGAATATCTTGCCGATGGCCGTGCAGTAGAGGGGGATGCGCTTCCCTACCTGGGAGTACATCCTCAGCGTGTACATGGACTCCTCCTTCAGCACATAGACGGCGGTATCGCCTTCGAGGATGCCCATATGGACGGTCTCCCCGAGTTCCTTGGCAAGCCTCTTGGCAAAGGGCTTTGCCGTGGTCACCAGGTCTATGTGCGAAAGGGAGCGTGATCCCGTTGAGAACATCTTGAGCGTGAGATGGTAGAGATCGCCATCATCACGCATGACGTACCCAAGGGAGATAAGGGTAGAGAGGAATCGGAGAAGCGTGGCCTTGGGCAGCCCTGTATCCTTCGCGAGGCTCTCAAGGTTTATCGACTCAACGCGCGATAGCGCCTCCAGTATGGAGATAGTGCGCTGTACCGCGCTCATCTGCTTCTCGTCATCCTTCTCTTTCATCCGATCAGCCCTCGAAGTAGCTCTGGGCGTTATTGAAGGAGATGTTCCTCACGATCTCGCCAAGCTGATCCATATCCGCGGGGAACTCGCCGTTCTCGACCCATCCGCCGATCACGTTGCAGAGTATCCTTCTGAAGTACTCATGGCGTGAGTAGGAGAGGAAGGAGCGGCTGTCGGTGAGCATGCCGACGAAGAGCGGAAGCGATCCGACGTTGGCAAGCACCTTGATCTGCTCCTCCATGCCGTCCCTGTGATCGCAGAACCACCAGGCAGAGCCAAGCTGCATCTTGCCCCTGATTCCTCCCTGATAGCATCCCATGAGGGTGGCGAGGGAGTAGTAATCCTTCGGGTTGAGCGAGTAGAAGATCGTCTTAGGCACCTCATCGGTCTCCGAGAGAGCGCCGAAGAACGCTGAGACGTTGGCAGCAAGCTCCACATCATGGGATGCGTCGTATCCGGTATCCGGTCCGAGGAGGCGATACATCGTCTTGTTGTTGTCCCTGATCGATGCGAAGTGGCACTGGAAGACGACGTTGTTCTTATGGTACGCGCGGGCAAGGGCCGAGAGTACGAATGTCCTGTAGGCATCAGCCTCATCAGCTGTCACCTCTTCGCCTCCCATCCTCTTCTCGAACGCGGCATTGACCTTCTTCTCATCCCAGAATGTGTGCGGGCAGGTGATGAGGGCGTGGTCGGAGGCCTTGCACCCCATCTCGACGAAGAACTGGAGCCTCTTCACAAGCGCCGCGATGATGTCGGAGACGCTCTTGATCTCCACGCCAGCTGCCTTTCCGAGCTTGGCGATATACTCCGCGAAGTCAGGCTTCTCGATATTGAGCGCCTTGTCCGGGCGATAGGAAGGAATGACCTTCGCAGGGCACTTTCCCTCGTCCCTGATGATCTTGTGGTATGCAAGGTCATCCGCCGGATCATCGGTGGTGCCTACCGCATAGACCTTAAACTTCTTCATGATGCCGAAGACGGAGAGCTCAGGATTGCTCTTGAACTGCTCGTTGGCGTTCTCGTAGATCTTCTTGGCGTTCTTGCGGCAGAGGACATCGTAGATGCCGAAGTATCTCTGCAGCTCAAGGTGCGTCCAGTGGTAGAGCGGGTTGCCGATGAGGTTCTCCATCGTCTCTGCCCAGGCGAGGAACTTGTCATAGGGATCAGCATTTCCCGTGATGAGCTTCTCGTCGAAGCCGCAGGCCCTCATCATCCTCCACTTGTAGTGATCGCCGCCGAGCCATGCGTCGGTGATCGTCGTGAATCTCTTGTCAGTCGCGATCTGCTCAGGGATGAGGTGGCAGTGATAGTCGAAGATCGGCATATCAGCAGCATACTCATGATAGAGCGTCCTAGCGGTTCCTGTCTCCAGGAGGAAGTCCTTGTCCATAAAGTCTTTCATAGCACTACACCATCCTTAAATATCGAAATCTCGGAGTATCCGTTGATCTCGTTCTTCGTATGCTTCTCACCGTTCGCGATCGCTCCGATCAGCTTGATGAGTTCGTTAGTCACCTTCTCCGGATCCTCTCTGAGCATCGGGGAGGCATCGAAGTCGATCCAGTCCGCCTTATGCTCCGCAAGGGCGTGGTTGGTCGCGATCTTCACGGTAGGCACCGGCGCGCCGAGCGGCGTTCCGCGGCCTGTGGTGAAGAGGATCATATGCGCGCCGGCGGCGGTCATGTCGGTCGTCGACACGATATCATTGCCGGGGCCGGAGAGCAGCGTGAGGCCTGGCGTGGTCACCCTCTCGCCATAGCCGAGTACCGAGGTGACAGGGGCCCTTCCTCCCTTCTGCACGCATCCAAGGCTCTTATCCTCAAGCGTCGAGATGCCACCTGCCTTGTTGCCAGGGGAGGGATTCTCGTATACGACCTGGCCGTGGGAGGTGAAGTAGTCCTTGAAGTCCTGCACCATCGCCACCGTCTTCTCGTATATCTCCTCGCTGACAGCCCTGTTCATCAGCATCTGCTCTGCTCCGAACATCTCAGGCACCTCGGTGAGGATTCCCGTACCGCCCATCGCGGTAAGGTCATTGCAGAAGCGTCCGACAAGGGGATTGGCGGTTATGCCGGAGAGCCCGTCAGAGCCTCCGCACTTGAAGCCTACGACGAGCTTCGACATCGGCTGCGGCTCCCTTCTGTCGCCCTTGATGACCTCTGCGAGCTGGAGCATCAGCTTCTGGGCGTCTGCGACCTCATCCTCAGATTCCTGCGTGATGAGGAACTTCACCCTCGACTCATCGACAGGCCCCAGAAGCTCCTTGAAGGAGTCCATCGTGTTGTTCTCGCATCCGAGTCCGAGGACCAGCACGCCGCCTGCGTTGGGGTGATGTACGAGTCCTGCGAGTATCTTCCTCGTGTTCTCATGGTCCCCTCCGAGCTGCGAGCAGCCGAACGGGTGCGTCCAGGCATGTACGCCGTCCTCCAGGCCCAGCGTCTCATTGCCCCAGGCCTCGAGCTTCATCGCGATGCGGTTTACGCATCCGACGGTGGGAACGATCCAGAGCGAGTTGCGGATGCCGATGCGGCCATCCTTCCTTACATAGGCGTTGATAGCCGGAACATGGCCTTTCCACCTCAGCTTGTCGACCTCGGCCTCCCTGATGCACTCCTCAGCCACGCTCCTGTCGTAGCTGTAGGCCGCGCTCTCTGAGAGCAGCGTCGAGATATTGAAGGCATGGACGTGCTGTCCCTTCCCGATATCCTCCTTCGCCGCTCCGATGGGGTAGCCGTACTTGATGACCTTCTCTCCCTTCTTGATCTCCTTAAGCGCGATCTTATGCCCCGCAGGGATGTCTGAGAAGGCCGTGAAGGTATCATTAGCGACTGTCACGACCTCTCCCTTCATCACGGGAGAGATCGCCACTGCGACATTGTCGCGATCCGTTATCCTGATAAGCTTCTGATCCATACTACCTCAGAGGCTCTCGACGGCAGCCTTCATGCCTTTGGTCCAGATGGTCTCAAGGTGTCCTGTGATCGTCTTCTCCAGTCCCTCGATCCTCGTGAGGTCCTCTCCCCACCATGAGACATCCGAAAGCACGGCGTGCGCGATCTTCGCGGCCTTGTCCGCCGTATCCTTATACTCAGCCTTGTACAGCGATGCGAACTTCTCAAGCACCTCCGGGCTGTCGTTGATCAGATACTTCTCACCATCGCGGCTGCCGATGAGGGCCGGTCCCTCGTACTCAGTACCGTTATAGAAGGAGATGAGCGCGGCAAGAGAGAACGGAAGCACCACAGGAAGCTTTCCTTCCTTCTTCACGTAGCCGGTGAGCGATGGCAGGTCGCGTGTCTTGAACTTGGAGACGCTGTTGAGCGAGATGGAGAGGCAGAGGTGGACGATGTATGGGTTCGCGAACCTGTTGAGGACATCTCCCGCATACTCCTCAAGCTGCTTCTTGTCTCCATCCATCGAGGGGATGATCTCCTCGAAGAGGCCGCGCTTCATCATCGGGAAGATCAGCGGGCTCTTGATGCACTCCTCGACGGTATTCAGTCCCATCTGATAGGCAGCAAGCACGGACATTGTATGGGCGCCGTTGAGGATGCGTACCTTGCGCGTGCGATAGAAGGACATGTCATCGGTCCAGATCACGTTCACGCCGGCCTTCTCGGTCGGAAGCTCGTCCTCATGCGTCTTTCCGTGGCACTCTATGACCCACAGCAGGAAAAGCTCAGCCTTGTCCAGGAGGTTGTCCTTGTAGCCAAGCTCCTCGCAGAGCTTGTCAGCTTCGTTCCTGGGGTATCCTGGGACGATCCTATCGACGAGGCTGTTGCAGAAGTCACAGGCATTGTCGAGCCAGCTCTTGAATCCATCCTCAAGGCCCCATTCATCGGCGTATCTCTTGACGATCGCCTTGAGGTTGTCTCCGTTCTTGTCTATAAGCTCGCAGGGGATGGCGATGATGCCCTTGTCCGCGGCACCGTTGAAGTGCTTGTACCTCTTATACAGGAAGGCACAGACCTTTCCCGGATATGAGATCTGCGGCTTGTCATCAAGCTTGTCTCCTTCGTGGTACGCGATGCCGGCCTCGGTGGTGTTGGAGATGATGAACCTGAGGTCAGGATTCTCCGCCTGCGCCATATACTTCTCGTACTCGGTGAATGGATTGATGCATCCCTCTACGCTCGTGATCGTCCTGAACTCCTGGACCGGCTTGCCGTCCACGACACCGCTGAGTACCGTCGTATAGAGGCCGTTCTGGTCGTTGATCATCTCGCCCATGCCATTCTTGAGGGGCTGGACCATCATCACGTTGCCATTGAAGTCACCCTTCTCGTTGAGAAGGTCCACGATCCAATCCACGAATGCCCTGAGGAAGTTACCCTCTCCGAACTGGAGGATCTTCACAGGTCTCTGAGGCTTCTTGACGGTTTCCTTGATGCTTTTCATCGCTTGTCTCCTTTGTTGCTATCTATCTTTTCCGGCTTCCTTCCAAAGAGGATGTGGGCCGAGAGCGCGCATGTCGATTGCTGCAGCACTATACCGAATATGATAGGCAGTACTGCCCCCGGAGGGAAGAAGTCTATCGCTATTACCATCGCAGCTGAGATGTTCTTCATGCTCGATGCGAAGGTCATCGAGATCAGGTCCTGGCGTTCCAGCCGCCCTATGCGTCCGATCGCGTAGGCCATGAAGTAGCCTGAGAAGGCGAAAACGAACGATGCTATGAACTGCGGCACATATGTCCAGGAGATAGCGGCTATAAGCTCCTCTGCCACCTGGCTTGAATTGATGATTATCACGAGCAGGAGGGCTACCTTCGTAAAGGGCTTGAGGCATGGCACGGCGTGCTTCGTGCAGCTTCCCTTCGTCGCTGCGTTGATGGCTATCCCGATCACGGATGGTATGACCACCATCCACAGGAGCGAGAGCATCATCCCCGATACGTCCATCGTTATCTCGGAGGAGGAGAGGATGCGTACCGTGTATGGCGTCATGATAGGGGCAAGGAGCGTGCCTATCACGAGCATGGCGAGGCTGAGCGCGGCGTTTCCGTTGTATATCCCTGACCATACGCTTCCCACCACGGCCGTCGGGATCGCGTAGAGCAGGGCGAATCCCGTCACGGTGTCGGGACTACCCGAGAACAGTATGTGCGCTGCCGTCGTCATCACCAGAGGAGCGACGAGATATACGCAGAGCATGAAGAGGAATATCGGCTTAGGCTTTCGTACGACGCGGCCGAAGTCGAGGATCGAGACACCCATGCCGTTGACGAGCGTCAGGAAGGCGAATAGCGGCGTCACGATGGGCTTGAGCGGCATGAAGAAGGATGCGAGCAGCAGGCCTAGGATTACGCCAGTAGGCGTAAGGATAGGCATGAAGCGCTCGAAGAAGCCGTTTGTCTTCCTCAATCCCTGTTCGATAGCCGAAAAACGGAACATAGTTTCAGTTTAATCTAATAAGGAACTCTGTCAAATGAAAACGTTTGTTCCTTAGCGCATCGGTGTTGTACAATAACGACATCGGGAGGGACGAATGGCCAGACGCATAGGGTTCTTGCTCGCGAATGTGTACCAAGGATCAAGCACATCCATGTGGAAGGCCATGGCTGAAGCGGCCGCCAGCGATGAGGAGAGCGCTCTCTTCGTCTTCCCCGGGGGCCGTCTGCGCTATGCCCCCGGTAATGAGTATCTCCGGAACGGCATCTATGATCTTGCCAATGGCTCCTCCCTCGACGGGGCTGTCATCTGGACATCAGCACTCTCCGGCTCTGTCGGGGCCGATGAGGCTGCGTCATTCGCCCGGGAGAAGGCCGGGGAGATGAAGGTGGTCTCCCTGGGGATGCTTGTCGATGGATGCCCAAGCGTCGATTTCGATGCCTATAGCGGCATGCTTGCCGAGGTCGGCCATATGATATCTGTACATGGGGATCGCAGGATTGCCTTCATCAGGGGGCCTGAGAGCCACAGGAGCGCCGAGGACAGGCTCAGGGCGTACCGCGATGCTCTCCAAGGGGCTGGGATAGCGTATGATGAGCGCCTCGTCTCCTCCCCGTATCCCTGGGCAGAGGGAGATGCTGCCGTGAAGGAGCTGATAGAGTGCCGCGGCCTTGTCCCCGGCCGAGACTTCACCGCGCTCGTCGCCGCCTCTGACATGCTTCTGCTTTCCGCCTTCCGCTATCTTGAGTCAGCGGGTATCAGGATCCCGCGCATGCTGCATGTCGCCGGGTTCAATGATAACGATGAGAACGCGCTGATGTCCGTGTCCACGACGACGGTCAGGCTGCCGATAGCGAGGCTCGCCGTCTCATCCTACGGACTGATCTCCTCGCTCTGCGATGGCGGAAGCTCCCCTGATATCCTTCTCTCGACCGATCTCATCGTGCGTCATTCATGCGGATGCTCCGGGCTATTCGGAACGGAAGGCAGGTCATTCTCTGTCGATGATGATGAGCTGTGGCGTATCATCGGACACCGCTTCGATAACCCCGGATCCGAGGCGGCGCTCAGGAGGATACTCTCCTATCTTCTTGGAGAGGGGGATGATCTCGCGCTCTTCTCCTCCTGTGAGGATTTCATAGCCTCCGGTGGCGATCCTGATGTGCTTTTCGAGGTAGTGCCCGTCCTCTCAGGACAGGTTTTGGAGGAGAGGAAGGGCAGGCTCTTCCTGCGCATCGTCTTCGAGGAAAGGCGCGCCAGGACGAAGGAGAGGCAACGCGTGCGTTCGCTCTCTGTCTTCCTTGACTGCTTCAAGACGCGCCTTCTCGCTGCAAAGGCCTATGACGAGCTTCCCGCGATAATGCAGGAGACGTTCGCTGGGCTGGGTATCGGAAAGTGCTTCCTGATGCTCTATGCGGATTTCTCCGAGACCCTGTTCGTCGGAGGCTTTTCCGGCGATGCCATCTATGCTGGAGGCGAGAGATTTCCCAGACGCCTTATCGCTCCTTCCTCCCTTTCTGCGGAGGTGGAGCGCGGTATCTTCGTCATAGAGCCGCTTTTCTATGACAGTCAGGAACTGGGATACATCGTGGTAGGTGCCAGATGGTGCGAGGGCTATGTCCTGGAGGATATCAGGACATCGCTATCGTCTGCGCTGAAGGGCATAAGCCTCTTCGAGGAGGCAAGGGAGGCGAAGGAGCGGGCGGAGCAGGGCGAGCGGAACGCGGAGGAGTTCTACGCCAGGCTCTCAGAGGGTGTCATGCAGCCGCTGTCCCAGATGCGCTCTTCCCTGATGCGCAAGGGAAGGCTGCCTCGCGCAGGCCTCCTGCACTCCATACTCGGCGCTGAGCATCTGCTTGAGCTTGCCCTTGCCGAGCGCGGCGAGCTATCGGTATCGCTCTCACTCCAGCCCCTCTCGCTGCTTGTCTCCTCCCTTGTCGATGAGGGGCTGTCGGTACAGGCTCCGCCACGGCTTCCCCTCATGGAGATCGATCGCGACAGGCTGTCTGAGGCGATGCTGATCATATGCTCCTCCCCGTCAGGAATCAACGGACGGATAGCCGTCTTGCTCTCTGAGCGTGGTGTCATCTTCTCGATAAAGGAAGGGCCTGTGGAGCTTGAGGAGACGGCTCTGAAGCTCGTTGAGATGATAGTCGTGGTCCATTCAGGCTCGATGGAACGGAGGGAAGGGGATGTCTCCATCCTGATTCCCTATCCCCGGCTTGCGGATGGAAGCGTCAAGGGAGAGGGTATCGTCTTCATCAAAGGCGGTGAGGATGCCATGCCTGAAGGGCTTGACGCGAGGATCGTCGATAAGGACGACCTTTCCTCCTGCTCGCCACGGGCTCTCGCCCTTCTTGACACGAACAGGCAGGGAGCGGCAGCCCTTCTTTCTTCGCGTTCCCTCTGCTCTGTCCCTGTGATCCTATTCTCAGAGAGGGAGGAGTTCTCCCTTCGCGCCACGCTTGAGTCGATCGCGTCCTCCAAGGAGCGCCTGGTCCTTCTCCTCGGACCTTCGGCATACATTCCTCCGTCGATCGAGGATATAGGGCGCATCCTCACCGCAGGCAGCCTCGATGATGCCGTTTCCCTCAAGGAGCAGGTGAGCCTCATCGTATTCTCCTATGTCGATGAGGACGCCGTGGCAAGGATCCGTTCCTCTCAGCGCCTGTCATCCACCCCCGTACTCATCGTCAGGGAGCGATTCTCGGAGAGGGATATCGAGAGAATCGCGTCGATTCCTAATGTCATGATTGCCAATCCTTCCATACTTGAGTCAAAGGATTTCCTCTCCCGCCTTGTCGCGATAGCCGATGGTAGCGGCATGCTGCCTCCTTTCACCGGCCTGATCGTGAAGCGGGCCATCGCTTACCTCAATGATCATGCCACCCAGCCTATATCGCGCTGGCAGCTCGCGGAGGCGGTGAGCATAAGCGAGGACTATCTTGCCAGGATATTCCGCAAGGAGCTTGGGCTCTCTCCCTGGGATTATCTCAACCGCTACAGGATACAGCTTTCCGTGTCGCTCCTCCTGGGTTCCGGCAGGACGCTATCAGAGATAGCGAGGGATTCGGGATTCCAGGATCAGGCGTACTTCTGCAGGGTCTTCAAGAAGATAAAGGGATTCTCTCCCGGCCACGTGCGGCAGCGCAAATGAGCATGTCGGAATTGTACAATGAGTGGATTGGATTATCCGTAAGATGCCTCTTAGACTTGACTTACGAGGTAGACTTATGGACATTGGAAAATCCGGAAGCAAGGCTCCGGCCACCGCTCTTTCCAAGAGCAGGCTGCGGAGGGAGATCGCCAGGCATCGCTCTGTGTATCTTCTGGCGCTCATTCCTCTCATCTATTACATAATCTTCAAGTATGTCCCTATCTGGAACGCCCAGATAGCCTTCAAGGACTTCATGGCCCGCAAGGGCGTCCTTGGCTCGGAGTGGATCGGGCTCGAGAACTTCAGGACATTCATCAACAGCTTCTACTTCTGGTCGCTTATCCGCAACACGGTGATGTATTCCGTCGGCAAGATACTTATCTCGCTGCCGCTCTCGATCATACTCTCCATATGTATCTATGAGTGTACGCGGCCGGCGCTCCGCAAGGTCGTCCAGACGCTGGCGTATCTGCCTCACTTCCTGTCGTGGGTAATCATGTATGGTATCCTTCTGGCGCTCCTTGCTCCCGGAGACGGCGTCGTCAATGACCTGATCAAGCTTCTCGGCGGCCATCCGGTTGATTTCCTCTCGAACGTGAAGACCTTTCCATGGGTCGTCCTCTTCTCGGATGCCTGGAAGGAGATGGGATGGTCTGCGATCATCTTCATCGCGGCGCTGATGGGCATCGATGTCTCGCTCTTCGAGGCCGCGATGGTCGAAGGAGCCAATAGCTGGCAGCGGGTCAGGTACATAACGATCCCCGCGATCCTCCCTGTGATCGTCACGGTGCTTATCCTCAAGCTCGGGACGATCCTCGATGCCGGATTCAACCAGATCTTCATGCTCTATTCGCCTCAGGTCTATTCCGTCGGCGATATCATCGATACCTGGGTCTACAGGCAGGGCCTCCTTGAGTTCGAGTTCGGACTCGCCACGGCGGTGGGACTCTTCAAGGGAGTCTTCGGCATGGTCCTCGTGCTTCTTGCGAACTGGCTCTCCAGGAAGCTCACCGAGAGTTCGCTATTCTAAGGAGGTTTCAGATGGCAGCAGATAAGAAGCAGCGGCATCTGAAGCCGCAGATGCAGAACAGCAAGGTAAGGCTCACGGCGGCCGATCATACCTTCAATGTGATAGTAAACGTCTTCATGGTCCTCATCCTGATCGTCATACTCATCCCGGTCTGGTCCACGATCACGCTCTCATTCAGGCCCAATGATTACCTGGGGTCCAACCTGCAGGGCATGTTCATGCCCCCATGGGAGTGGTCCCCGGATGCCTACACGGCGCTTCTGGGCAATGATGGATTCCTTGATGCCTTCATCAACAGCTTCAAGATCCTTATCGGGGGAGTGTTCTGCGCCCTGGTGCTGACGATACCGATGGCCTATGTGCTTTCCGTGCAGAGCCTCCCGGGACGCAAGATCATAAACATGATCGTGATCATCCCGTATGTATTCAACGTCGGCATGATCCCGACGTACCTCCTGGTCCGTGACGTGGGGCTGATGAATCATCTGCCTGCGGTCTTCCTTCCCGGTGCGATATCCACATACAACTGCATAATCATGAGGCAGTTCTTCGTCGGTATCCCCAATGAGCTGAAGGAATCGGCGAGGATCGACGGCTGCACGGAGCTTCAGGTGCTTTTCAGGATCATCCTGCCGCTGTCGAAGGCCATCGTCATGACGATCGGCCTGTACTATGGAGTCTCGTTCTGGAATGACTTTTTCCACGCGATGCTCTACCTGAGCGATAACCAGCCGCTTCCGATACTCCTCAGGAACATACTCCTTGCCTCCGGCATGAATGAGTATGTGGAGGTCAACGCTTTCGGAAACGCTCCTGTGAGCGCTATCAAGGCGGCGTCCGTATTCATGAGCGCTATCCCGATGATCGTGGCATATCCGTTCATACAGAAGTACTTTACCAAGGGAACTCTCCTCGGATCAGTCAAGGGCTGATGCGGAGAACATAAAAGGAGGAAAGAATGAGAAAGCTTAGAAACATCCTCATGATCATGCTTGCGGTGCTTATGGTCATGCCAGCATTTGCCGGCGGAAGCAGTGAAAAGGCGAAGGCCGCGGCCGGCACACCTGATGATCCTGTTACGATAGACCTCTGGTTCGGCGCTGCCGTCACCGAGGCTGGAATGATCCCTGATGACTGGGTGGGTTATGATATCATCCGCGAGAAGCTCGGCATCGACCTCAAGCTGACGATGCTTCCGTCCAATGAGTCTGACCAGGATGTCAGGATCCAGGCCGCTGGTGCCGCTGACAGCCTCCCTGATCTCTTCATGGTCCGCCGCCCGGTCCTTACCAACCTCGTCGAGCAGGGGCTCGTGGCTGAGGTAGGCGACTGCTTCGAGAAGATGCCTATCCGCACCGCCCAGCAGTATGACGCCAACTCCATCGCGCACACCACGATCGATGGCGAGGTCTTCGGCTTCGCTTCTCCTGGTGCTATCGCCAAGAACGAAGGCCTCCTGATAAGGAAGGACTGGCTCGATAACCTCGGCCTTGAGGTCCCGACCACGATCGATGAGCTTCTTGAGGTCGCTAGGGCGTTCACGTTCAACGATCCGGACGGTAATGGCAGGAACGATACCTATGGCTATGGCGCGTTCGTCGAGACCGATGCCACCCTCAAGGGCTATCCTGGCTCAAGGCTCTGGCCGATCATGGGCGCATACGGCGTTGAGGGTCTCTGGAGCTTCGACAGCGAGACAGCCGGACTCTCGATCTACAAGCCTGAGTTCTATGACTTCATGGTAACGCTCAAGGCAATGTGCGATGAGGGAATCATCGATCCTAACTGGCTCTCCTACAAGAAGGATGACTTCCGCGCGGCATGGAAGCAGGGCAGGTTCGGTATCATGTATGAGCAGAACGCAGCTTATGCCGCTACCGCTAACTACGCTCCGTTCGACGCCAACTTCCCTGATGGTGAGTGGATCGTCATCGATGCGGTAAGCGGTCCTGACGGACATGCCTCTATCGGCGCGTACGACATGAACTACCGCATCTACGCGGTAAGCCAGAATGCCGCCGATGCCGGCAAGCTCGATAAGATCTGCGAGCTTCTCGAGTGGATGAGCAGCGATGAGGGCTACTACCTCTGCGGCTGGGGACAGGAAGGCGTGAACTATGTCCTGGATGAGAACGGTATCCCTGTCGCCGGAGACCTTGGCGACGCGGCGTTCACCGGTCCTAAGGGCCAGGTCTATACGCAGCTGAGGAACATGGTCTTCTACAACGGAGACGTGGAGCTTGCTTCCCGTTATCCGACCTATGTTACCGAGGTTTCCGGAAAGACGATGTCTGCCCTCACCACGCTCCGTGAGATGCAGGCTAAGAAGTGGACGAGCGCTATCGGATCAGGCACCATGCCTACTCCTAATGCCGATGTCCAGAGATACTACGACCAGAGCCTCGCTGAGTTCCTTACCGGAGCCAAGGCGCTTACTCCTGAGAACTGGCAGGCATTCCTTGATCAGTTCAACGCCATCGGCGGAGCTGCCTGGAACGCTGAGGGACTGGAGAAGATGGAGGCTGATGGCCTTATCCGCTGACACGATCAGGCCGCTCTTCGGGGCGGCCTTGTCCATGGAGGTCCTTGATCTATGAATGGAATCCCCCTCTCGATGAGGATGGCTAAGAGCGTCGAGAAGCGATACAGGCCCGGAATGATGAAGTGGCACTATGAGCATGGGCTGGTACTCTATGCCTCGCTCGCCGCCGCGCGTCTGCATGGTGATGACACGGTCTATCCCTGGGTCTATTCGATGTATGATCCGATGATAGCCCCGGACGGGACGATCGCCACGTATCGCAAGGGCGAGTATAACCTTGACCAGATAAACGCAGGAAGGGCTCTCTTCGAGCTGTATGACAGGAGCGGCGAGGAGCGCTTCATGCTGGCCGCCGACCTTCTGCGCTCACAGCTTGAGACCCATCCAAGATGCAAGTGCGGCGTCTACTGGCATAAGGAGATCTACCCCTGGCAGATCTGGCTTGATGGCCTCTATATGGAGGGGCCCTTCAACGCCGAGTATGCCATGCGCCATAAGGATGATGCGGAAGCCGATGATGTCGTAAGGCAGCTCATAACTACATATGAGATCATGAGGGATGGACGCACCGGGCTCCTGTACCATTGCTATGATGAGTCGCGCGGGATGAAGTGGTCGGATGATGAGACAGGCCTTTCCCCGCATTTCTGGTCGCGGTCGATCGGATGGTATCTGATGGCCGCCATCGATATCCTGGACTATCTTCCGGCCTCTCATGAGGGGCGTGGGGATATCATCAGGATAATAAAGGAGCTGTCTTCAGCGGTTCTGGCCTTCCAGAGCGGAAGCGGTATGTGGTATCAGGTGACCGATGAGGGGGGAAGGGTAGGCAACTACCTTGAGACATCAGGCACCTCGATGTTCGCATACTCGTTCCTCAAGGGAGCGCGTCTTGGCTATCTCGATGATAGCTTCATTGCCCCTGCGCTGAAGGCGATCGAAGGCACGAAGGAACGGTATCTTACCGAAGATGCTGACGGAGAGCTTCATCTGGGAGGTATCTGCTCAGTCGCGGGCCTGGGAGGGAATCCTTACCGTGACGGCTCCTTCGCATACTATATAAGCGAGAAGGTCGTGAAGGACGACTTCAAGGGCGTAGGCCCGTTCATGCTTGCCTGCACCGAGGCGGAACGACGTTCCGGCAGCTAATAAACCTCGATAGTCTATCTCGTGTCCTAGGACACCGCGGGCCTTCCTGGCCCGCATTGTTCATCAAGGATTAATGTTAATCTTTCCATTACCCACCTCTCCGATATTGACCAGTGTTTAGGGGGGGGGGGCCATTAAACCGTAATCGACGACTACGGGGGTAACTGATGAAGAAGATCATGATAGCGGCATTGCTGCTGCTCATATTGCTTGCGTTCGTATCATGCAATAACGACAACAAGTCATTGGATG
>CASFZR010000001.1 GCA_949299185.1 uncultured Spirochaetales bacterium | reverse complement strand
GATATATATGCACGTCGGTACCACATACGCCGCAGGCCGCGACCTTTATAAGAACCTCTCTGTCACCAAGCGGATGCGACGGGAGTTCCCTAGTTTCGAACTTACCATCGCCAAGGAAGAATGAGCCCTCCATCATAACCTCCATCCATATCAGATTTCCACATACAGTGTAACACGGGAATCAAAATAGTAAATTACTTTTTAAAAGTATATTTAAAAGAAGGCATCCGGCTAGATATTCGCGATGAAATCATTTATAAGACGGAGCGCTGCTCCCAGCTTCGGAGCCTTATCCCCTATCTTGCTGATCTTGAACCCTACCTTGCCATAATCCTTATACACGCATAGCTCATCAACATAATCAGCAAGGATATCGATATCGGACTGATTGATATACTTAAGAAGATATCCCCCTATTATGAAATCACAGTTGATGATCATCCTTATATCATCAATCAGTCGGGCAAGATAATGAAGATAGCTCTTCCATAACTTGCTGCAGCGGGAGTCGCCGCTATGGACCTTCTTGAAGAACTCTGGGAATTCCATCCCAGCCTTCTCCTTAAGGCTGTTCGCACTGCAGAAAGTCTCTGCGCATCCCTGCTTACCGCAATAGCATAAAGGTCCATCAGGGTCGAGGGTGATATGCTCTATCAGGCCATTCCGCTTGAAGGTATCGTTGCGATTGCCTAGAATCAGCGTACCACCGAGGTTCCTGTTCAGCGCGATATAGACAGCATCATCGGTTATATCATCACGATACCAGACCTCTGCCTGGGCCGCGGCTTCCGTGTCATGAACAAGAGTCACAGGGTAATCGATATATTCCTGATACGTGCTACGGGTAACTCCCGTACATTTCAGGATCTCAGAGTATGTTATCGTCTCGCCGTCATCGGAAATAAGCCCCTGCAGCGATATGCATACACCAAGGTTCTGCTCCCCCGTATATGGCAGCGCTTTCACGAACTGATTGATCCATTCACCAAGCTTGCTGTAATAGGAAGCCTCATTCTCGAACTCAAGCTCAAGGAAATCCTCAGCAAGCGTATTGCCATAGAGATCCACGGCAACGATCTCCACTCTCTCCTTCAACAGTTCTACGCCAACGGCTATACGGGCAAGAGCGTTACAGCAGAATATCTGGGCCTTCCTTCCTCCTGTGGAATCATAGACGCCGCAGTTAGAGACAAGCCCCTGGGCGATCAGCGTATTAAGAGAGGAAGCCACGGTCGGCAGGCTTACGTTTATCGCATTGGCGATCTCAAGCTTCGAAGCGGTCTTCTGCCTATAGAGGAATTCATAGACACGCTTCTGATTTATCTTCTTTACTTCGATAAGCGTAAGTACACCCGTCTTTTCCATGCACCCAGAAATTTCCTTTGATATATTCTAAGCAAGTTTCCTCGAATTTACAAAAGCAAATACAATGGATTTCAGACTTTGTTATAGATGAAGCTATGCTACCGCATCAGGCTTCCATTCCAAAGCTGATCGAGGAAATCCGTATAAGGGAGGATAAGAATGCCATTATCAAGAAGCTGGGGATAAGACTCACGGCAGACAAGCACGTATTTCCTCATAAGCCCTTCCTCCATGAGGGCCTTAAGTCCCTTCAGGTCCCTTGCAGAAACACGGCTAGCAGCTTTCACCTCAACGGCAATCTCTTCATTGATAATGAAATCAACCTCCTGACCGCTTTTTGCGTGCCAGTAAGAAAGGCCGATGCCATCAAATCCCGAATAGTCCAGCCAGCTCCGTATCTCCATCGCGATATAGTTCTCGAAATACCTGCCGAACTCAGCCGTACCTTCTTCTATCCTAGCAAGCCCCTGTAGCTTCCTTGCCACGCCTATATCAAAGAGGTAGAACTTGCTGGATGCATTGGGCTTCCTTATCTTCGTCTTCCTGAACGGCGGGACCTCGAACCCTATCAGCGTATCGCTGAGTATGCTGTACCAC
Organism: uncultured Spirochaetales bacterium; assembly: GCA_949299185.1. Lineage (GTDB taxonomy): Bacteria > Spirochaetota > Spirochaetia > Sphaerochaetales > Sphaerochaetaceae > Ornithospirochaeta. The sequence continues at coordinate 186,958 of CASFZR010000001.1, read as the reverse complement.
TGCCTGACACTGACTCCAGAGATTCCTATATCCCTGGAAATATTCTCATAATTCATGATCTCACCGCTTGAGGTGGCTACGGTCCTCAGGAATTCCCAGAAGGGTGGAAGGTTCCTTACTTCCCTTTCTGCCTCTATCTCCTCCTTGATATAAAGGCCGATATAATCAGAAAGCATAGGCTCTGGCTCATCAGCAGTGAAGAATGGGGGAAGAAGTCCTGTCTCAAGGATATGGGGAAGAGCCTCATCAAGATTCCTTACCTCGGGCCATACAAGCGGATGGAAGCTCAGACGTCCTGCCCTTCCCCCAAGCAGATTGACGCCTTTCCGCCTAAGCTTCCGGGCGCTTGAACCGGTAAGAAGGAAATGCAGGCCAGTCTCTTCGATCAGCATATGCACTTCGTTAAGAAGATCAGGAAGCCTCTGTATCTCATCCAGGACTACGATGCCGGAATCCAAGCCTTTTGCCTTAATCGTATTCCTTAGAAGCGATGGCCGCATCGAGAGATCCCTGTATAGCTCATTGTCGAGAAGCGTCCAGGAAAGTACAGGTTCAGATAGCTGATTCCTGATATATGACGACTTTCCTGTCTGCCTAGGCCCAAAAAGGAACAATGATCGGCTTTCAAGCATCTTATTTATATCAACAACCCTTTCGATGTACTGCACAAGCCAGTTCTCCTCATTGAGAGGATAATGCTAAAATCCGGAAAAATCAAAGTACCACTTTGAAAAATCTAAGAAATCTCAAACTATCACTTTGAGATTTCCGAGTTTTTGAAGCTGGAATGGATTGTCTCCAGACTCAGAAGATACCCTCGGCTATTATCGCAAGGCCAAGGATGATGAAGAGAGCAGGAACGATTACCCGTTCGTAATGCCTTATCAGCCGTCCTATCATATCCCGTCCTGATATCATAAGCGCGATCATGCACCATATGGCCAGCATGATGACGAATACCACGGTCATCGTGAGGATATCCTCGGCATCATAGCCGGAGAGCAGCGGAATATACACGCCAAGGTTATCAGCGCCGTTCGAGATGGTAAGAAGCGCAGTCGGGATGACACCGATAGGTAGGCTCGTCTCCTCGCTCTCCTCTCGCCTCATGACATACCGTACGCCAAGGATAAGCGGGATGAAGCCTAATACCCATGAATACCCTGCCAGGATGAATGATGCCGCGCGTGATAGCACGATGCTCATAGCCAGAAGCATAAGGACCCCGATGTACTGACCGGCTATAACCCGTATCCTATCCTCAGGACGGGCAGAGGCAAGGAGGATCATCAGGATCAGGATATCATCGATATTAGTACCTACGAATGAGGCAATAGACTGGATTACCGTCTCAACCATGAAAAGAAGGAAGCCGGCGGCTCATCACCGCCAGCCTATGGAATCATTCAGGGATCACCCTCATAAAGCGCTTCTTGCCGGCCTTGAGCATGAACTCTCCGTCAGCATCGGCGTCGGCGATGGTTATCATGGCCTTCGGATCGGTGATCTTATTGCCATTCACCTCCGCGCCCCCCTGCGTCACGAGGCGTCTGGCCTCTCCATTGGATGGAGTGAGGCCAGAACGGGTGAACAGCTCAAGCACCCCCACTCCGCTCTCGAACACCGACTTCTCTATCGAGATCGAAGGGACGCCATCCTTGCCGGCTACGCCTCCAGAGGCAAAGAGGGAACGCGCGGCGCTTCTCGCCTTATCAGCCTCCTCCTCGCCATGGATGATCTTCGTGGTCTCGTAGGCAAGACGCTCCTTGGCATCGTTGATATTCCTCGTCGGATCCTCATACTCAGCGATCTCATCAAGATCCATGAAGGTAAAGATCTTCATGAAGCGCACGGCGTCGGCATCAGCCACGTTCCTCCAGTACTGGAAGAAATCATATGGAGAATAGAGATCAGGAGAGAGGAACACAGCGCCCTTCTCGCTCTTTCCCATCTTCTTGCCATCAGCACGCATGATGAGATTGAACGTCAGGCCATAGCACTGCTCTCCTCCCATCCTCTGGATGAGATCGATTCCCGCCACGATATTGCCCCACTGATCCGCTCCGCCGATCTGAAGGCGGCATCCGGAGAGATCATTGAGCATATGGAAGTCATAGGACTGCAGCAGCTGGTAGTTGAACTCTATGAACGAGAGTCCACGCTCAAGGCGCTGCTTCACTCCTTCGAAGGTCAGCATCCTGTTGACGGAGAAATAGACGCCAACATCACGGAGGAACCTGATATAGTTCAGATCGACAAGCCAGTCAGCGTTATTCATCATCCTGGCCCTGCCGATTCCCTCTCCTGGGTTCTCGGAGAAATCGACGATCTTTCCCAGCTGCGCCTTTATCTTCTCCACATTGCTGTTGATATCCTCCACGGAGAGGATCTTCCTCATCTCCGTCTTACCGGATGGATCCCCGATAAGACCGGTACCGCCGCCAACGAGGGCGATAGGATTATGACCAGCCTCCTGCAGGTGGTGCATCGCGAAGAACGGCACTATATGACCGACATGGAGTGAAGGACCTGTGGGATCGACACCGCAGTAGAAGGTGACCTTCTCCTTATCCATGAGATCCGAGAGGCCGTCGAAATCGGTGCAGTCCTTCACGAATCCCCGGTCTATGAGGGTCTGAAGAGCCTTATTCATCACACCCTCCTGTACTCTTTCATCTTCTGATGGATGAACGGCACGAGCTGATCGACTGAGACCCTCTCCTGCTCCATCGAATCACGGAAGCGGACAGTGACCGTCTGATCCTGCATCGTCTGGTAATCAACCGTCACGCAGTACGGCGTGCCGATCTCATCCATCCTCCTGTAGCGCCTGCCCACCGCTCCGCTCTGATCATAGAAGGTGGTGAAGTCGCTTCTGAGGTCATGCTCAAGCTTGGAAGCATACTCAGCAAGCCCGTCCTTCTTCACCAGAGGAAGGACAGCGACCTTCACAGGCGCGATCTGCGGATGGAAGTGCATGACAGTGCGGGTATCGCCCTCAGGGGTAGCTTCCTCGTCATATGCATCGCAGAGCGCCATCAGCACGTTCCTGGTAAGTCCGGCAGAGGTTTCTACGACGTATGGGATATACCTCTCATTCGTCTCCGGATCGAGATATGTAAGATCCTTTCCTGAGAACTTCTGATGCTGTGTCAGGTCATAGTCGGTCCTTGAATGCACGCCTTCAAGCTCCTGCCATCCCATCGGGAAGAGGAACTGGATGTCGTAGGCATCCTTTGCATAGAAGGCAAGCTCATCCGGACCATGCTGATGCCATCTCAGGTTCTCTGGATGGATACCCATCTTCTTATAGAACTCCATCCTCTGCTCCCTCCAGTACGGGAACCACTGTTCATCAGTACCGGGCTTGCAGAAGAACTGCATCTCCATCTGCTCAAACTCACAGGAACGGAAGATGAAGTTCTTTGTCGTGATCTCGTTGCGGAATGACTTTCCGATCTGCGCGATGCCGAACGGAAGCTTCACGCGTGAGGACTGCACGACGTTCTTGAAGTTCACATAGATGCCCTGGGCGGTCTCTGGGCGGAGATATACCACCGACGCATCATCGGCGTTCGCCCCGATATGCGTCTGGAACATGAGGTTGAAGTTGCGAGGAGCCGTGAACGTCCCCTTGTTGCCGCATACCGGGCAGGGAGCGTCCAGATCGATCTGATCGGCGCGGAAGCGGGACTTGCAGACCTTGCAATCAACCATCGGGTCGGTGAAGTTAGACACATGGCCAGAAGCCTCCCAGACGCGGGGATGCATCAGGATCGAGGCATCGAGTCCGACGATGTTATCATGCATCTGCGTCATCTCCTTCCACCAGAAGTCGCGGATGTTGTTCTTCAGCTCCACGCCCATCGGACCATAGTCATAGGCTCCATTGAGACCTCCATAGATCTCGCTGGACTGGAATATGAAGCCGCGGCGGCGGCAGAGAGATACGATCTTATCCATTGTTGCTGCTTCTGACATATCAATTCTCCTCAAGTATGGTAAGGCCACGACGGAGACGCCTTTCCGTCTCATCAAGGCCGATCAGTTCAATAGAATCGAACAAGGGAAGGGACACGGTCGAGTTGGTTATGGCGACGCGTATCGGCTGGAACACGCCAGCGACCTTGATCGAAAGCTCAGTCGCAAGAGCGGAAAGCTCCGTCTCGATATCCTCATGGCTCCTTCCGCTCCTTAGCCCAGAGAGAAGGATATCAGAGCCACGCCTCAAGGCCTCCACCGTCTTCTCCAGGTCGGAGCCCTTGCCGATATATACCGTCTTATCCTCGACAGGCTCATCACGGAAGATGAACGCCGTTAGCGGCACGACATCGGAGAGGACCTTCATCCTCTCCTTCACCGGCGGCACGATGCGGGAGACAAGGGCCTTATCCTCCTCGGTCAGAGGATCTTGGATGAAGCCAGCCTCCTGCAGGTACGGGGTTATGAGGGAGGCGATACGCTCGTCCGCGGCCGCCCTTATATACTGTCCGTTGAACCAGTCAAGCTTCTTGTAATCGAAGACCGCCGGGGACTTGTGGATGTTCTCCAGCCTAAAGCACTTCTCAAGCTCGGATTTGGTAAAGAACTCAGTAGAGCCATCGAGGGACCAGCCGACAAGCGTGACATAGTTGATGATTGCCTCAGGAAGATAGCCCTTGGCGCGGAAGTCGCGGACAGCGGTTGAGCCATGGCGCTTCGAGAGCTTCTGCCCATCCTTTCCCATGACCATCGGCAGGTGGCAGTACTGAGGAACCTCCCAGCCGAAAGCCTGATAGAGAAGCACATGGAGCGGGCCTGACGGAATCCACTCCTGGGCACGCATTATGTGCGTGATATGCATCAGATGGTCATCGATCACATTAGCAAGATGATAGGTCGGGAACCCATCGCTCTTGAGTATGATGGGGTCTGGAGAGATATCGCGGTTACGCCTCGTGATATCCCCCATGAGGATATCATGGAAGGTCGTCTTGCCCTCGGTCGGAACACGGAGGCGGATGACAGGCTTTATGCCCTGAGCCTCAAGCTCCGCCCTCTCCTCCGCAGTGAGATTCGCACAGTGCCTGTCGTATCCCTGATACTCGCTCTTTGACTCCGCCTGCTCCTTGCGTAGCGCCTCAAGGCGCTCAGGGGAGCAGTAGCAGTAGTATGCCTTGCCCTCTGCGACAAGCTGCTCAGCGTACTTCTTATAGATATCGAAGCGCTCCGACTGGATATAAGGGCCATAATCGCCGCCCACCACAGGACCTTCGTCCCATTTCACTCCAAGCCATTCGAGCGTGCTGTAGAGATCCTCAAGCGACTCGTCGCTGTAGCGTTCCCTGTCCGTATCCTCGACACGGAGTATGAACTTCCCCCCCGAGGATCTAGCGAAGAAATAATTGAATAACGCAGTACGTATTCCGCCTATATGCTGCAGCCCTGTCGGTGACGGGGCATAGCGAACGCGAACTTCCATTTCCTTCTCCTTAGATTGACGCCTAATCTTATTATCTTTGCCCGTGATTTACAACTCGGAGAAACAGTCAATGACCGCCTTGACGGCCTTCTCCTCCCCATCCTTGTTCCGGTCATAGAACGGGAAGTGCGTACACTCATCGATCCTAACCAGGCGATGCTCGCATGAGAGCGTACGATCAAGAAACCGCGCAGGCTCAGGACCTACTACGAGATCCTCACCTCCGACGATGATGAGCGTCGGAGCATCGATGCAGGAGGCCTTGCTGCCTGCATCATGCATCAGGCGTAGCAGCTCATAGCCCTGCCTTGTATAGTTCCACGACCAGTACTCCCTGCCGAGATATGCATCATCAGCGGGGGCATCCTCATAATACATCACGTATGATGGATCAGGACTCCACTCCTTCGCTATACGCTTCCTGACAAGCGAGAGCGCCTTCAATGATAATGGCGGCTTCTTATCAGAGACCGCAGGAGCTGCAAGTACCATCCTGTCGAAATGGACGCTTCCAGAGATGAGTATCAGCAAAGCAGTTCCCATGGAATGACCGACGGCATAGAGCGTCCCATATCTCCCCCTGAGGTCCCTTGCCGCGCTGGCAGCCACGGATAGCCAATCCCGTCCTGTCGATCTTGCGAAGTCCTCGCCTGTCGTACCGCAGCCAGGAAGGCGCGGAACATAGACATCGAAGCCTCGGTCGAAGAGATCGCGCGCAGGGCGCACAAGCTCCCCAGGGTATCCTGCGTACCCATGGATCAGCAGCACGGCCTTATCTGAGCCTTCCTTATGAGCAAGGGTGAATGGGCGCGCGGCCTTGCAAGGAGCCGTCCTGTCCTCATACGCCCCCTCATACCACGAAAGCGGCACGGAGTAGCGGTAGGCCATCACCAGGACGCCTCCTGAAGGAGGTTCAGCAGGTCTATGCGCGACCGCACCTCCGTCTTGGCGAAGATGTTGGCGATATGGTTATTCACGGTATTGACCGAGATATTCAGCTCAGATGCGATCTCCTTATTCGTCAGCCCCTTCTTTATCAGGGCTATGACCTCGTATTCACGCTCAGTGATATGGAAGCGCTCCTGCACGTCCTCGAAGGATATTCCCTCCTTCACGGGCTTATCCTGATCAGAAGATGCATCGAGATGGGCGATCGCGATGAACAGGAAGACCAATATGGCTATCGTATACGAGAGCGACACCACTGATATCGATATCCCCCTGAGCCAGGGGAAGATCATGGAGAACACGACGATGGGAAGCATGGCGAAGGAGATTATTACCATGGTGCGGCACATCGTCCTGACGGATGTATCCATGATGCGCTTCCATTCGGAGAACATCACGATGATGCAATAGAGGACCACCAGCGTCCATATCGCATACTGGAATATCGAGGAGAGGACACCCTTCGTGGCAATCCAGATGATGGAATCCACGAGATAGAGAGCGCCGGCAAGGAACGCCAGGGCCCGCTCTCCCTTCCCTATCGGGCGGGCGATGACCCAGTTGCAGAAGAACGGGATCATCGTGAGGATGAATGTCGAATCAAGCACGAGGAGTATCTCCCAGACCAGATGCAGGACGAACTGGACGGTCCCGTCAAACGCGAGATAGGAGTACTCATCGAGGGCGAAAGCCACGACGGCTCCAAGGAGCGTCGCGGTAAAGACAACGCAGGTACGCGACCATGTGTATCGCGCCCTGCGGTTCCATACGATAGCCAATGCCAGGTCCATGCTGACGATGGCAAGGGCTATCAGGCTGATAAGAAGAGGGACAGCCTCCATCAGCTACCTTCGCACCTTCTGGTTGTGGGACATATCCGCGGTCCCGCAGATCGCGGTGATATCCTCATTCAGAGCAGGCATGGTCGTAGCCTCAAGACCCGTCGCAGCCTTGGCGAGGGTATTGTAGTTACGAGCGTTGATGTCAGCGGTAGCATGGCGCGGGAAGAGACGGATGTGGGTATTCAGTCCCTTCGTGAGGAAGTATTCCGGGGTCATCTCGAATCCTGGTAGAGCCTCACCCAGCTTAGCCTCAAGCGGCGCGATATCCGAAACATACGAAGAAGGAGCGCCAAGGTGGAAGACGAACCAGAGATCGAACCTCGGGTTGATCCAGCAGAGCCGGATCTTCTTCTTCTCCGTGTATTCCTCCATCGACTTGATCTCATCCACGCTCGTCCCGATATCCTCGAAGCCGAAGAGAGCCCATGCGGAATCGAACTTCCCATGATTGCGCTCACGGGCGGTGAAATCGATCAGTCCCTTGAGGTCCTTTCCCTCTGGAGCCTTCACGACGGTGAGATTAACATAGCGGCAGTCCTTCCTCATCTGAGAGAAGTAGAGGGCTTCCGCCTCGGTCGCACAAACCAGAAGCATCGTCTGCTTCGGCGCTGTTATGTTCTTCTTGCGCTTGATCATCTTATCTCTCCTCCCCTTCAGCTTCCTTCACCTCAGGCTCGACAGGCGTGCCATCGTGGACGAAGTAGAACTCGCTCGTGATCGGAAGGGCACCATATACACCCTGCATATACCTCTGCGTGGCTGGGATCTTACCGCGCGCTCCCTTGAAGTCGGAGAGCGAGTAGTAGACGGTAGAGCTTTCCTGATCCTTCTGCGCGAACCAAACGGCATCGCGGCGCAAGAGGCCTTCCTTGAGAAGCGAGGGATTGCAGTCGACGACGAGCATCTGGCTATCCTTGTCGCAGTTCTCGAAGATCTCAACGAGATGGCAGAGGATGTCCGGATGCAGCAGCTGGCCGAAGTCATCTATGACCAGCGTCTTGCCGGTGATGAACGCCTCGAAGAAGGCGAAGCCGATCACCGTCAGACGGCGCAGCGACAGAGACTCGCCAGCGAAGATGTTGGCATAGCCCTCTGCCTTCTTGTCATTGACGTAGATATGGGTGAACCTCAGATGATCCTCGCCCTGCTCGTTCGTCCTGACCTCGATCCTGTTTATATCCGTGATATCCAGGGCCCAGAGGTAGTTCAGGATCTGCTCGCCCCAGCCCGGATGGGCCTTGAGCATATCGCAGGCATACTGCTCGGCCTTTGACGAGACTCCCATCGGGAGGATATGCAGCGTCTTCTCGAACCAAGTGTAAAGCTCAAGCGACGTCTGGCCGCCCTTGCGCGCCGACCCGGCGAGGAACGTCCTGTTCTCAGGAAGCTTGGCAGCCTGCCTCTTCTTCTCTCCCCTATAGAGCTTGCCGAAGCGGTATGAATAGAGCCCATCCTCACCGAGGATACGCTCGAACATGAGCTTACGAGAGTTATTGATGATGTAGTAAAGGGACTCCTCGAAGATCCTTTCCTTGTTGGCCTTGAGCGTATAGCGGGCAATCGTGGTCGGGCTCTCCTCCGTTCCCTCGCCCTTATCGAGAAGGACCTCGATGGCGATCGTTGCCGGGGTGGCCTTATCTATGCCATAGGCGAACACGGTTCCGGTAAGCGCGCCCTGAAGCGGGTTCTCCGGCCCATCAGCGGCCATGACTATCCTCTTGAGTACTTCCAATGCCCTTACGAAAGAGCTTTTTCCCGCACCGTTAGGTCCGATGATGGCGCTCGTCTTGATTACCTTGAGGTGGTCATTGACCTCCACGAGCTTCGACGCAGGGAGCCTTGAATCCTTGACAGCCTGGAAGCTGATGGTCTGAGGTGACTTTACGGACTTGAAGTTCGCAATAGTCATATTTAGCAGCATAAGCTCCTCCTTATTGATGAGCCGCGGCTCACCGTTTCTGATTCCCGATTATAGCAAAGCGGGAGGAAAGGGGCAAAAAATACGGAAGAGACCACGACAACCCTTATCGGTAGCCCGTAACGTATATTCTATCCCCCAAAAATGATGGAATATATCGCTAGATTACTGCATTTCCTCAGCAATAATCTAGCCGAAGGGGGTATCATAATGAAAAAATATCTTAAAATTACTTAATATTATTTAAGTATTCTTGGATATCCTCAGAAGAAGAGCATACCTTACCCTCCTTCCAAGGGCCTGATGAGATCACGATCATCAACGGGGTTCCCGGCTCGGCAAGATGGTCGGAAACCCAATATACAGCGTTCTCCTTCACGCGCTCCGCCACAGGCGTGAACCCCGAAAGGAGGATGACAGAGAAGGAGGAAGAGCTTATCCAGCGCTTGAGCATCTCCATACCACCGGAAACGCTCGCGGCTTCCTTCGTCTCGCGGCAACGGCAGCAAGGAGAGCCTGAGAATACGAGTTCGGCAGAACGGTAGCTGCCGAGATCGGGAATCGATGATTCATCTGCATAGAGTATAGCGGCCATGGTCACCTCAGTAGATAGTCATATATGGATATTCCGGGATCGATCTGGATCTCCGTATCACGCTCTGCGCTGGTAAGCTGCTCCTGTGCCTCCGCATCACGGCGCTGCACGGTGCTTATATCATCATAAAGTGATCGTACGCGGGAATCAGCCGTCTCATCAAGCATATCTGACAGGAGCGCGAGGCTGCCGGCGAAATCACCGGTGGACGCTGTAAGCAGTGCCGCGTTATAGCCTGATGGGATATGGTGGAAGCTCTCCCAGAGTTCCGAGAAGCGCCCTGCGGCATCACGAGCCCTCCCCTCGGAGGCCAAATCATAGGCCTCTTCTGCCGCTTCAAGCTTAGGCTTGTTAGCCATGAGCGTCACGGTATAGCTCCTCACAGTGGGGGCGAACTGCCGCCTCAATCCCTCATTGAAGCCGCGGATCATACGGCGGAAGAGCTGCTCCACGCCATCGAATCTCGGCCAGTCAGGATCCACTGTCTCAGACCGCTCGGCGGAATCGACAAAGGTCTTCTGGGCAACAACACGCTCCGTCAGGGTATCCACGATGGTGATCGAGTACCGTATCGAGGCCTTCTGCCTTACCGTGTAGTCGTACCAGGAGACGCTCACATACTCATTATCATCGTCATCCCAGACAAGCTCTGACTGACGGCGGGAGAATACGGTCTCATCGACATCCATCGATTCGATGCGTGGGATCATCACGGCATCGTATCCGGCATCATGGAGCCGCTTGGAGACCATGTATCTCGAATTGACGATCGACGCGGTCCTCTGCATATCGAGGAGATTGTAATATCCGGTATCACGCAGGGTCGCGTAAAGCTGATCCGAGGCATAGGAGGCAACATCACGTGAGAGCGACGAGGCGGCATAGGATGACCTGATACGAAGCGTCCCGGCCATGAAATCGACACCACGGACCCAGGTGGAACCGGGGATACTGCCCCTGTACGGCACCACAGGCATCACCGCAAGGCTGCGATACGCCGACATGTTCACCTCTGACGGATAGAGGTAGTCTATGGAAACGCTTGTCTGGCAAGATGCCATGAGCATCGCCACCGCGAGTCCGAGGGCCAGAAGCAGTCTCCTCATACCATATAGCTCCTATCCGAAAGCCTGAGGGCCTCGATCACCGCGGTCACCATCGGCTTGATGGTCACCCTATCCTTACCAGCATCCTCAAGTCCCGCCTCGCCTATTATGCCAAGGCGCAGGAACGGCAGTCCCCATGTCAGCATATAGGCCTCATCAGGAGCTGCCGCGGCAGAGGCAGCGTAACCGACTCCTGCCGTCATCACCAGCACGGAGGAGAACTCCCCCTTTGCGGCACGGCGGAACAGCACCTCTGGAGAGAATGGTCCTTCAACGTTCATCCCGATCTGGCGTGCGACCTCTATCGCGGGGATGATGAAATCCCCCTCTTCCGATCCGGTCCATTCCCCATCCCTATCGACAGGATTAAGCGAGCAGACCCCGATGGGCTTATCATGATCGAAGAATCGGGATATCCTCAGCGCATCTATCGAGACCAGCGCCTCAAGCACGTTCTCTCGGGTTATAGCGGAGATGGCCTCTGAAAGCGCGCGCCGATGCGTCAGGCCGAACATGTTGATCTTCCCCGCGACGATCATGTTCATCAGCCTCGAGGAGGAGGCGAAGCGGGAAAGGAGCGAGAACACGGACCGCTCCTCATGGCCGGCCGCCTCAAGCGCCCTGGCGGAGACAGGACTCGTGACTAGGGAATCGGCAAGCCCGTTCTGTATGATGGACACAGCGCGTTCAAGGGCCTTGAAAGAGGCTTCGCCGGTCTCTGCAGAGACCTTTCCATACTCGAAGGAAGAGAGATCGATGGAAGAAGAACGGAAGAAGATGAACCTGACGCCATCCTCCTCCGCCCTGCGAAGGTCCTCCTCATCCTCGGCAAGGTACTCAAAGCAGGGGTCTATCGAGAGATCAGAGGCCGTATGGCTGAATACCCCCTCATCGCCAGTCACGATGATTCCGCCCTCGAATGTATCCGAAAGCGCCTTCGTCGCCTTGAGTATCATCTCAGGAGATGTGCCGGCAGGCTCTCCCATGGAAAGGACTATGTATCTAAGCATGCTGCCATGATACCACAGAGAACGGTTAGATGTATAATCAAAGGCATGATCGACCCAGATGATTTATTCGATGACCTTGATGAGGCGGAAGATGACGCCGAGGAGCTTTTCTCATTCATTCCACAGCTGCCCGGCGAGGATCAGTACGATGAAGGCGAGAGCGAATACGGAGATCTCGACGATGAGGAATTCGATATAGATTTCTAATGTTTCTATAAAAAGTATCTTGACTGCGATTGCGATACTATCTAAAGTAACCTCAGGAGGAAATCCATGAAGAAGGCTGCTCTGCTGATCGTGATCGCGATAATAACGTTCTCTCTCCTTCCAGCACGGGGAATGAAGGAAGAAGATACTGATGATACCCTGAGGATCGGGATATCGAAGATGCTTGCGCATCCCGCGCTCGATGCGATCGAGGCAGGGATAAAGGACTACCTGGCAGAGAGAGGAATCGATGTAGAGTATGATGTCCAGAACGCCAATGGCGAGATCAGCACCGCGGCATCGATCGCGCAGCTCTTCGACACGGAGGGGATGGATCTTGTCATAGGCATAGCGACACCGACCGCCCAGGCCCTGGCCAACGTGTTCACGGACATACCGGTGGTCTTCTCCTCCGTTACCGATGTCCCTGCCGCAGGGCTGGATGGGATAGCCAATGTCTGCGGTGTCTCCGACGTGGTACCGTTCCAGGAGCATTTGGATCTAATAGAGCGTCTGACAAGCGCGAGGCGTATCGGCATGGTCTATACCTCTGGGGAGGCTAACGGGATATCGCTGATGGAAGGGATGAAGCGGACGGCCGAGGAGAACGGGGTCGAGCTGATAGCCGTATCCGTGGCCAACTCGGCAGAGGTCAGGACGGCAGCCGCCTCGATAATCGACAGGGTCGATGCGATGTATGTGGCTACGGACAATACCGTCGTATCAGCGCTTCCAGCCCTTTCCGATGTCTGCAGTGACGCCTCGGTTCCCCTTTTCAGCGCCGATACCACCTCAGCCTTCGGCACCGATGTGCTGGTGGCAGGAGGATTCGACTACTATGATTCGGGACGTCTTACCGGAGAGATCGTGGAGCGCATCCTTTCCGGAGAGAGCCCTGAGGATATAGGAACGGTGTACCTGACAGCACTTGAGCTTTACATCAACCTGACGGTGGCTGAAAGGCTCGGCATCACGATACCGGATGATATGCTCTCCGATGCCGCGTATATCATCGAGGAGGACATTCCGAATAATTATTGAATATTTATTCAGAACGTGCATATGGAATGTTGAACCTTTCAGGACCATTCCTGTAGAATCCGAATTAACTAAACGGAGGTTGTTCCAAAATGAAGAGACTGATAGCTATAACGGCGATCCTCATCGCCTCCTTCTCGCTTATCGCGGGAGGAGCCGGAGAAGCGACGGCAGATGACGGCTCTACCCTCATCGGCGTATCGAAGCTGCTTTCCCATGCAGCCCTTGATGCGGTCGAGCAGGGTATGCAGGACTACCTGGCAGCGACAGGTCTTCCTATCAGATATGATTTCCAGAACGCCAATGGCGATATCTCGACATCGGCATCGATCGCGCAGCAGTTCGATAGCGAGGACTGCGATATAGTAGTCGGCATCGGAACGGCTACGGCCCAGGCACTGGCTAATGTCTTCACCGACCGTCCTGTGCTTTTCGCGGCTGTGACGGATCCTGCGGATGCCGGCCTCGTTGCGGATAACTACACCGCCGATCCTGAGTCCAATGTCTGCGGAGTCTCGGATATGAATCCCGTCGAGGCCCAGATCAGCCTCCTTGCGGAGATCACCGGAGCCAAGGCGATCGGAAACGTCTACTCCTCAGGCGAGCAGAACGGCGTCGTGCTCATGGAGCAGGCCCAGGCTGCCTGCGATAAGCTCGGGCTGGAGTTCGTGCCTGTAGCGATCGCGAACTCCTCCGAGGTCAGGATGGCCACGCAGTCGATCATCGACCGCGTCGATGCCGTATACATCGCAACGGACAACAACGTCATCTCAGCCATCGCCTCGGTAGACGATGTCTGCTCCGCAGCCGGCAAGCCGATGCTGGTAGCCGATCCATCAGGCATAGACGGGCTGAACTGCATGATCGCATGGGGATTCAACTACTACTCCATCGGAACGGCGCTCGGCGAGCAGATCGAGGCGATCATCAACGGCTCCGAGCCAGGCCCGCTGGGGACGGTCATCCTATCCGACCCGGGAGACTTCGAGCTTTGGTTCAATCTCGATACTGCCGAGGAGCTTGGATTCACCATTCCGAAGGAGTATCTGGACACGGCACAGGTCATCATCCAGGATGGCGTGAAGACAGAGAGGTAATATTCTGTTATCATCGTGAAGGCCGTCGCTTGGCGGCCTTCTCTATTTGAGGTTTTGCAATGATTGAAGGTATTTTCGTTGAAGGTCTGATTTTCTCGATCATGGTCCTAGGCATACTGATAAGCTACAGGATCCTCGATTTCGCGGACCTTACATGCGATGGATCGGTGGCAACAGGTGCTGCCGTGGCAACGATGTGCATAGTGAACGGGCTGGGGATAACGATGGGACTCGTGCTTTCGTTCCTTGTCGGAGTGCTTTGCGGCCTCGTCACCGCGACGATACACAACAAGCTCCATATACCGGGACTGCTGGCAGGAATCCTCACGATGACGATGCTCTACTCCATCAACCTGAGGATCCTAGGCAACAAGGCCAACGTCTCCCTTGTCCGCGTCGATACGCTCTACAGGCTCTTCCCCGACGCCTTCCCGTTCCTCTCAAAGGCAATGGCGGCGCTGGTGGGCACGCTGATATTCGTCCTCGCCGTCAAGGTGATCATGGATCTCTTCTTCCGTACGGACCTTGGACAGGCGCTTGGAGCCCTTGGCGGCAACGAGCAGGTGATACTCTCGCAGGGAATGAACCCCGCGCTTCTCAAGCTGATCGGAGTCGGACTCTCCAACGGCTTGATCGCGCTTTCAGGAGGGCTTCTGGCGCAGTATCAGGGCTTTGCGGACGCGAACCTCGGACAGGGAATGGTCGTGCAGGGTCTGGCAGCGATAATGATCGGAGAGTTCCTCTTCTCCTCCAACAGGATCTCCCTGATAACCCTCCGTGCGATCCTCGGAGGAATCATCTACAAGGCACTGATGTTCCTCGGAAGGAAATATGGATACCTCATCGGCATAACCCCAAATGACTTCAAGCTCCTTACCGGCATACTGGTCATCATCTCGCTCACGATAGCGCAGATGAGGATCATGGCCTCTGACAAGGGAGCGAGGAAGAAGGCTCTGGAGAAGACGCTTGGACACAAGGAGGCCGAGAATGCTTGAGATCAGCCATGTCACAAAGGTATTCTTTCCGGGAACGGTGAATGAGAAGGTAGCGCTGGAGGATATAAACCTCACGGTAAACGATGGTGACGTCATCTGCGTCATCGGCTCAAACGGCTCTGGAAAATCAACGCTCTTCAACATGATCGCAGGAACCTTCCCCGTCACATCCGGAACCATCAAGCTTGACGGCAAGGACATAACGAACGCCCCGGAGTATAAGAGGTCATTCATGATCGGCCGCATCTTCCAGGATCCTACAAAGGGAACGAGCGCTAACATGTCCGTGCAGGATAACATGAACCTCGCCTCATCCAAGGGGATGAAGGGACTCAGGTTCGGCCTGACAAAGGAGAGGAAGGCGGCGTTCCGCGAGATGCTCAAGACCATAGGGCTTGAGGACAGGATGGAGGATAACGTCGGCCTTCTCTCTGGCGGTCAGAGGCAGGCGCTCACGCTGCTGATGGCGACGCTCTCCCACCCTTCCCTGATGCTTCTTGACGAGCATACCGCCGCGCTTGATCCGAGGAACGCTGAGATCGTGATGGATCTCACGAAGGCGTACATCGAGCGCGATAAGCTCACGGCCATGATGGTCACCCACAACATGCAGTTCGCCATCGATTACGGCAACAGGCTTATCATGATGGACGAGGGGCATATAATACTCGACGTCAAGGGCGAGGATAAGTCAAGGCTTACCGTCCAGGGACTTGTCGATGAGTTCAGGAAGATAAGGAAGAAGGAGTTTGCTTCTGACGAGGGTCTCCTGACCGAATAGCACCAATTACATGAAGATGCTGATGGCCTCCTCGATGGGGGCCATCTTCTATTATCAGGCATCTCACCTCACATCTGTCCAAAGAATCTGCTTAACATCGATTTAACGCTTGCCAGTCTTCCACCTTTGGCCTAGATTAGCGTTGATATGCAACACAAAGCCGCCTCTCCTCTGATGTTCGACAACAGGTATCTTGCCAATCTGATCATCCCGCTGCTTATCGAGACGCTCTTCTCAGTCACTATCGGCATGATGGATACGATAATGGTCGCGCGCGTAGGAGAACACGCGGTATCGGGCGTATCGCTGGTCGATTCCGTATCGAACCTCTTTGTCTTCCTCTTCTCCGCGTTCGCGACAGGAGGAGCGGTAGTAGCATCGCAGTATCTTGGCAAGAAGGATCAGAAGAACTCATGCTTCGCGGCAAAGCAGCTGATCTATCTCTCGTTCTTCTTCTCGACGGCAGTCTCCGTCATCATGCTCATCTTCCGCACCTTCACCCTCGATGTGATCTATGGGGACATAGAGGCAAGCGTGATGGGATCCGCGCTTGATTACTTCACCCCGATACTCATATCATTCCCGTTCCTTGCGCTTCTCAATAGCGCGAACGCGATCTTCAGGGCTATGGGAAAGAGCCGCATCACGATGATCGTGAGCATCATCATGAACGCTATCAACATCTCAGGCAACGCCTTCTTCATCTATGTATGCGGCATGGGGACCTTCGGTGCGGGACTTGCATCGCTGATATCGAGGATAGTCGCCTGCGTCTTCATGCTCTATAAGGTCACGAGAAAGGAGGAGACGATACACGCGGAGAATCTCCTCCGCTTCGATATCTCCCTGGGCATGATCGGCCGCGTGCTGAAGATAGCCCTCCCCTCAGGCATAGAGAACTGCATATTCCATATAGGAAAGATACTCATAAGCTCAACCATCGCATCGTTCGGGACGGCATCGATAGCGGCCAATGCCGTATTCAGCGCGTTGTCCACGTTCGCGAACATACCTGGAACCGCGGTAGGCATGGCGGCAGTGGCGGTCATAGGCCAATGCTGCGGCGCGAGGGAATATAAGGCCGCGACCTACTACGGCTGGAAGCTATTGATACTCACATACATCATGATGGGAATCACATGCCTGATCATGTACATCCTCACCCCGGAGCTTGCCTTGCTCTATAATCTCTCCAGCGAGGCCTACGCGATGTCGGTGGAGACGATCAGGCTCAACATGATCCAGACCGCGATATTCTGGCCGCTGGCATTCACCGTTCCCAACTTCCTCCGGGCAGCAGGAGACGCGAAGTTCACGATGATCATATCGATAATATCGATGTGGGCATTCCGGGTCATGCTCTCAAGGATCCTCCTTGGTATATGCTGGGGCATGTTCATCGACTGGTACTGCCGCGACATCTTCTTCATCATCCGCTTCATGCGCGGGAGATGGAAATCGAAGACAGTCGTCTAATTCTATGATTGCACCTAGTATTAGAAACCTATTGAACAACCACCGTCAATTACAAGGTTTGCCCCTGTTATGAACTTAGCGGCAGAGCTTGAAAGATACACCGCAGCCCATCCGACATCCTCAGCATCCCCGAATCTGCCCATAGGTGTCCTGCCTATTATCTTATCTCGCCGAACAGGATCATCATCAGTTGCCTTTCGGAACATCGGGGAATCAATAAAGCCAGGAGTAATCGCATTAACACGTATACCGAAAGGAGAAACTTCCTCTGCTATTATCCTCGTGAAAGCCATGACTGCAGACTTTGCAGCGCCATATGCAGCTACTTCAGAAAGACCGAACAGGGCAGACATAGATGAGATGAAGATAATCGATCCGGAATTCTTTTCCTTCATATAAGGCAGAACGCACTGAGTCATGGCAAGTGAAGCCTTGACGTGTACATCAAGTACCCTTTGGATATCATCCATTGAGATATCTTCAACCTTCTTCTTACAATGTACGCCAGCATTATTGACGAGAATATCTAAGCTGCCATGGTCGTTCACGATACTTTTGACCAGATCTGGAATACGATCAGTCTCCGTGATATCGAAGACACGGGCATCTACTCCAGAAAGTTCCTCACATGCTCTATCAAGCTTATCCTTTGACCTTCCAACGATAACCACATCAGCCCCAGCTGCGATCATGGATCTTGCCGTGGCAAATCCCAATCCAGTCGCACCACCGGTAATAAGAGCAGTTTTTCCACTCAGGCTGAAGGCCCTTTCAATCCTTTCATTATCCATCCCAAACCTCACAATATTCCGAATACCCTGAAGGCTTCAGTTGCAGACATGCCATTCTCAATTGCCTTACGTACCTTCTTCTCTCCCCGGGCTTTCTCCAAGGCCTTCTCTGTGACCTCTGGTATGAGGACTTGAGGTATTATGATGATGCCATCCCTATCACCGAATACGAAATCCCCAGGATCAACAGAGACCCCGCCTACCTCGATATGGCACCTATAATCCACTACCTGCGTTCGTACTGAAGAATCCTGAGCATAACATCCTCTACTGAACACAGGCCAATCCTGTGATAATACCTGTGGAGTATCCCTATGAAAGCCATTTATCACAGCACCACTTGCCTTTCTTGTTCGAGCAGTAGCCGTCAGTAGTTCCCCCCAATATGCACAGCGCATATCTCCACCAGATGCAAGATAAACATCATATTGCTCCAATTGATCCAAAGCCTCAGTCAAATAACCAAACGGCTTCTTCTGGGGTCCATAGACATCTATCATGAGAACAGGCATAGCAAAGCCTGCGACCTTCATATCAGACTCCAAGGGCTGTATCGGCTGAGGCAGGAATTGATGGACATACCCAAGAGTATCAAGGATATCCCCTACTACAGGAGTATATAATTCCGAAATATATAATTCGATTAATTCTTGCTTATCCATATCATCCCTCCTCTATTACCTTTACAAGTGCATTCATATAACCGACGGCATAAGCCATGCCAGCCTTCCAAGGATCTCCACCATGAGTTATCAAAGGAGTATGATCAGGTATCAGTACCCCATCGAAGTCATACTCTGCGAATATTCGTAATGCCTTATACATATCTATATCACCTTCATCGATAAAGACTTCATCATAGCAAGGCACCTTCCCCTTCACGTTCCTGAAGTGAACATAGCTTATCCGCCCCTGTTTTAAATATTCCCTCGTCACCTGATATATATCACCATGAGTCATTTCCTGAAGGCTGCCCATGCAGAATTCGAACTTATTAGCGGGAGAGGAATCGATTTCAATCACGCGCTGATACAACTCAGGCTGATATACGAGCCTGGCAGCCTGTCGAAGACATGGCATAGGCGGATCATCAGGATGCAGAGCCATCTCCACCCCTGATTTCTCTGCCACGGGCAGGATCTCCTTCAAGAACCACTCATACCTACGCCAAAGCTCTTCTGATGAGACGGGTGGAATAAATCCTTCAGACGTCGATGAATCATATGTCATATTCCAGATTTGTCCATTCGGGATTGGCGCATCAATATTCAGGACAGACGCATCGAAGCATACGCTTTCAGCTCCTCCTCTTGCCACATGCTTGTGCTGATGTCCCCATACGCCAGCAATAGAGAAATTATAACCGAAGCTCTTTATGCCGACACGCCCTACCATCCTGATTATCTCTTTCAGATGGGCCATCTGTTCTTCCTTTCTCGGGCCATCAAGCAATACATCATACCAATCAACCGGGTTGAAATTCTCTATTCCATATATGGTCAATCCAAACCGTGATGCAAGTTCCTTCAACGATAGCAGGTACTCATCGTTCCAGATTTCATCATCTTTGCGACTTTCCCCATAATTATGTTTCTCATCGGTCGCCGTAACCACCTGATGAGAATAATAATCCGCCAAGTGAATGATTAAATGAGAACATCCAATCTGCTGGGCAAAACTGAAGTACTCCGCATTCAGCATATGTCGATACAGACCTAATCCGATATGCATTGTCGACCTCCTTCATCACTCATCAAAAAACCGGAACTCAAGCATGCTGCATAATGCATGATAGATGGGAAGGTGCAGTTCCTGTACTTTATATGTCTCGGATTCTGGGACTTTTATACACACATTCGTTATCGCATCAAGTTTACCGCCCGAAATACCCGTAAGTCCTATCGTATTAAGCCCCAATCGACTTGCGACCTCTATAGCCAAGACAACATTACGACTATTCCCACTCGTAGATATGCCTATCAAGGTATCACCTTTCGATCCATATCCGATAACCTGCTGAGCAAAAACGAGGTCTGCACCATTATCATTGGAAATCGCGCTAATAAGCGATGATTGGCTGACAAGCGATATTGCAGGGAGTCCATGCTGAAGCCTTGCCCCCTCTATAAGATTGCAAGGACGCTCAAGCCGAAAACCCTTCATCAATTCTCCGACTATATGCTCACAATCAGATGCAGATCCCCCATTACCACAGACTAAGACCTTTCCTCCGTTCGTATAGGTGGATTCGAGAATATGATATCCTTTCATAATATCATCTCGTATAGCATTCAAGGCCGGATAGTTACAAAGAAGCTCATCAAAGGCCTCAATAGGATTCATGGCTTTTCTCCTAAACATAGCGGGATGAAGGATCCTCCATCCCGCTAAGTACATTCATCTGAAATCAAAAGGTTCAGGAAGAGCAGCGATCTTCTTCACCCATCCAAGCATAGTATCTGCGTCATATGCAGGATATCCTGTAATATAGTGATTACCGAACTGCTTTCCATTTATTTCCCATGTAATGAGATATAGCTTCCTTGCTGTGGGGATCTCCCTTATGCGGCCTATTTCTATGTTCTCATTGGCGGGAGAAAGCCTTGTAGACTCAAGCACTACCTCAGAAGTATCTGCATCCTCTATCTTATAGCTAACCAAGCAGGATTCACGGCTATCGTTGCACAGATATACCTTACGTTCCCAACCATAAAGCTCATCCATGATGACTGCGACTGGTTTCTGTACCCTCTTTATATAGTAATAAGCTAGCTTCTTGTCGAAATAGTAATCGACGACAGCATCAGAGATCTGAGGCCAGCCATCAAGTATATTCCACCAAATGATCCCGGTTCGTCTCCACTTCTTCACCCGGGTTCTTTCGATAAAGAACTTCATCGCCTCCGCCTGTGAGATCTGTGAAAGGAATGAGAATGTCTCTATATCCGCTGGAACATTGCCGAATAGAATCTCAACCTGATCATGCATCAGACGTATGCGGTTATAGCTACGCTCACCATAAGGCAGATAATCAGTATCATGAGTGGTCCATACAGGATTATCAAGCCAATGATCCAAATCTTTCTCAGGGATGAACTTCCGAAGAGACTCTACTGATGGACACCCATGATAACCGCATTCACTGATAAAATGAGCTGTTGTCAGCTTATAATAATCATCCTTGAAATATCCACGAGGCCCCCAATTATGCTGCTCAGGAACATTAAACACATTCATGCCTTCCTTAATATATGGTGATGACGGAAGGTAGAAGCGGTACGGATCATGGAGCCGCACGACATGTGGAAGAACCTCTCGGCTTATGACGTTATAGTTACGCATGCTCGCATCATAATCCTGCTGAACCATATAATAATCTATTTCATTGTCTCCAGCCCAAAGCAATATGGACGGATGGTTCCTAAGTTTTCGGACTATCGCGGAAGCTTCATCCTCAATCTGCTTCAGGAACGATGACTCCTCCGAATATATGCAACAAGCCATCGAAAAATCCTGCCATACGAGGATTCCATGCTCATCACAAGCATTGAAGAAATCATGATCCTCATACACATTACCACCCCAGCAACGGAGTATATTGCATCCAGAATCAATAACGAGTTCCATAGCTGGTCCTAACCTATCTCTATCCCTGCTATGTAAGACGTCAAGAGGAACCCAGTTGCTCCCTTTGCACATTATAGGACAGCCATTCGCGATGACCTTGAACTCACCATCCTCGTTAGGCTCCATTATATGATCTATCTCAAGCTTCCTGATGCCGATTCGGTCTTTCCGAACATCTACGATATTGCCATCATGCTTTAACGTCAGCGTAACATCATAAAGAGATGCCTCACCATAGCCGTGGGGCCACCAAAGCCGCGCATCCGGAACAGTAAATTCGAATGTACCATCAACGAAGCCTGCATATTTCTCCGCGTGGAATACATGATTACCACACAGCCCATCAAGTTCTAGCGTAAAGCCATCAAGAATCGCAGCTTGAGTATCCCATCGATATCTCAGCCTCATTACAGCAGTGCCATCGGATTCGATCTTTCTTGTAACATAATATGCATCAACGATACGATCCGGCTTGACCTCCACTATGCTGACGCTTCTCCACATACCAGCTGATATGAAACGTCCAACTATATCCCATCCGAATGACGAGGCCGGCATGCGCAACATCTGGAAATCCCCGGTTTCATGAGTATGGACCAGTACAGGGATATCCATCTTCCTTACATGATTCAATGCTGAATGTATGAGTACGGTAATATTATTCTCCTTTCCATACTCCATATAATCCGTGATATCGAATGCATGAGGAATCATTGCATTAGCACAATCGCCGATTTTCCTTCCGTTCAAGAATATATCTGCTATGCAATTTAATCCATCAAAGCAAAGATTCCATCTGGAACCATTATCCTCCGGCGCAACGAAGCTCCTTTCAAACTGCCATCGATAAAACTCATATTTACGGAATTTATAGATGTTCTCTCCATAGAATGGATCTGGCTCTATGCCAGCGGCATATAGATCCAGTTCAACATTCCCAGGAACAGTGGCATCGATGCACTTACCAACTGTATGCAAATAACCGATATCATCAGTTGTATCTCCATCTTCCAAGGCATAATACAGCTTCCATTTGCCATCCAATGAAATGCGTTTCTCATTCATGACCATTCCTCCTTATGAACCTATTACGCATCACTCCTTTATTCCGGAGACTGCGATACTATGAACTATGTTTTTCTGCATTATCAGGAACATAATCACGAGTGGTATGGCGCTGATTATCGCCACAGCCATCCTCGGCCCATAATAAATCTGGGTTTCATTAGAATTAAATAATGATACTCCAACGGAAATTAGCTGCTTCGATCTCGTGCGTATGATTACAAGCGGCCAGAGATAGGAATTCCAGTTTGCGATTATCTGCAGTATCGAAAGAGTAGCAATAACAGGCTTAGATAGCGGTGCTATTATCTTGAAAAAGATCTTCCATTCCCCTGCCCCATCGATATACGCAGATTCCCTCAATGAATCTGGTATGTTAGCTATATTCTGCCGTGCAAATAAAATACCATAAGCGTATGCAAAATTCCCTAGTATCAATGGCCAATATGTATCAACAAGACCCCAGGAATTATATTGCAAATAAAGGGGGATTAGCTTGACCTCGAACGGAACCATCATGACGCTAAGAAAAAGCACATACCATAATTTCTTAAGAGCAAAGTGCCCCTTGGCAAAGGCATAACCACAACATAGCGCTGTGAATACAGAAATAAACGTATTCACGATAGTTACGAATATAGTATTCAGATAATATTGCTTCAGATCCAGAAATGAAGCAGCAACCTCATAATTGAAAGTTGAGAACTCCTTAGGCCAGAATGAGAAATTGACAATCGATGTAGTCGTGGTCCTGTCAAAGCTAAGGACCAATGTTACCCACAAAGGAGCCAGGATGAATACAAGTACCAATAATAATACTGATGCAATAATTAACTTCCGGATCCTTACGTACTTCATATAGTCCTCCTAATTCCTGTCATTGAAGAAACCGGAAATCCTCGCACTCACCATGCTGAACGAAAAGCTGATTATGAAAAGCATGATTGCGGCAGCGGAAGAAACCCCGAAATCAAGTCGCTCGAATCCATATCGATAAACGAACATCATCATTGTCTGCAAGGTCCCATCAGGGCGCCCCGCCGAATTGTTGCCTCCGAGTATGTACAAATCGGAAAACCTCGCAAGCCCGTTAATCATACCGGTAAGGAACAGGAAGACAAAACAAGCACGCATATGAGGAAGCGTTATATATGTAAGCTTTTTCAATGATCCAGCCCCATCCACACTTGCAGCTTCGTACAATTCAGATGGGATGGCCTGAAGACTAGCCAGATTAATCAATATATTGTAACCCAGATTAGACCATATATATATTATGGAGGCTCCGAATTTGGCATACTTAACATCAGAAAGCCATCCAATGGTCACCTCTTCCGTAGTAAAAAGCGAAAGAAATGAATTCAATAAGCCATCACTAGCCTTCAAGACTACCTGCAGTATCAGAACGACAGTCACGCTTGCGATTATATGTGGTAGATAAAAGCAAACACGGAAGAAACCTTGCAATTTACCTGGACCTAGGCTATTTATCATATCCGCAAGGATAAACCCCAAAGGAATCGTAAGAAGTCCCATAAAGGCAAGGGCAAATGTATTGAAGACCGATTTAGGAAATTCTGTGAACTGAAGCAGATTCCTGTAATTCCTGATGCCAACGAATTTCTCAACTCCTCCAAGGGTGGAAACATCGGACACACTGTACTGGATGGCCTTGACCATAGGCACATATGTAAACAATAGCATCGCTATAATCGGCAGGATAATAAATGAATACCAGATCACCTGTCTCTTCAATACTTCTTTTTTCACGCCATTCCTTCTATTACATAACCAACCAATGCTACTGGCGCATGGCATAACCATGAGCCAGTAGCCATATCATCAAATACTCATAGCTATGGAATTATCAACTTCCTGCTGAATATTAGCGGCACACTGTTCTGAGGTAATGCTGCCTTTTATTAGCTCAGCGATATTCGATGCCATGAATGCTTCCATCGATCCGATATTCACCGTATCGTAGAAATCATTGATCGAATTGTTGTATCCCTCCGGGATCCTATCAAGGACATACTTGAGCGTTGCGACATTTTCCTCTCCGATAGATTCGGTCAAGAGATCAATCATTGTCTCAGTATTTCCACGCAGCCCCTTGCTCGCCATAACCTTTGCACAGACATCATCTGTCATGAGGAACTTGATGAATTCCCAAGCCCAGTCCTTATCAGGGCTATATCGGCAGATTGCTATGTTATTATCGCCAAGATGAGCAGAAGGCAACCCTTTGTATTCGCCTTCTTCTATTATAGGAAGGTTAATGAACTTGAACCTATCTTCAAGACCAGATGCGATAAGCTGACCATACGCCTGACCAGTATCCTCGCAATAGAACATCGCGGCATTATTCTCAGCAGTGAAGTTCTCCACGCCATCTATACCTTCGACATTATCAGGACTACAGTACTTAGCAAGCTCAACGATAGTATCAAAGACCTTAATGGTCTTCTCTCCAGTAAAGTCATAGACAGAATCCTGCAGAGTATCTCCGAAGGTTATGGTTTTTGCATCATAAGCACTGGCTATCATGAGATAATGCTTATATGGATCGGTATTATGCGTTCCCTTTATCTTATATCCATAAGTCTGCTCTCCTGTGACAGGATCAATCCCAGTCATTTGCTCAGCTAGGCTTATCACATCGCCCCAAGTATATGTATCGGGATCAGGAAGCGGTATACCATAATCCTCAAAGATCTTCGTATCAAGAACCATCACAGTGGGATTAACAGCATACTGGATGCAATCAATCACATCATCCCGCAATGTCTTTCCTTCAAACTCAGTGGAATGATAGACGCTCTTGCTATAAAGCATATCCCATATCTCGGGATCCTGCTCAACATATGGGCCGAGATCCTCGACAAGCGATGTGAGCATGCCGCCATGAAGGATAATATCAACATCACCACTGCTAACCGCAGTAGCGACTGCAGCCCTCCAATCGTTCCACCCGATACCCTGGATATCAAGTGTCACGTTTGGATGTAATTCATTCCACCGCTCCACTATTGCAGCATAGCCCATATTCACCGTACCTGTGACAGGATCTATCGTATCCTGTTCTGTCAGGAAAAGCTTAGCAGGGCCATACAGTGTCAACGTGACATTATCAGATCCTCCAGAGGATTCATTTTTTCCCTGGCTGAATACTGAAGATACTGCAATTGCTGCAATCAATAAGAAAACAATTAACTTCTTCATTCTATTCTCCTTTTATGCCTTTCGGCTTGCATCCTGTTAAATAAAACCCAAGTGGTAACATCATCTTTTTCCCGTGATAAGCAATGAAAGGGCAGCATAATCACCGACTCTTTCGCCTAACTTAGCAGGAACCACCTCACACACCTCGCGACCGACCGATAAGGATTCTCTTCTAAGCATAGCTTCTGCAGAAGGCCAGAGAAGATCATGGGATCTGCAGAATATGCTTCCGATTATTATCATTTCCGGGTTTAGGATATCCACGAGTATGGCGAGCCCTTTCCCCAACATGATTCCACTTGTCCTATAGATATCTAATGCAACTGGATCACCGGCCTGAGCCTGTTCTGCTATGACCTTGGCATTAAGCTGATCAATCTTCTCATATCGGTCACACCAGGAAGGAAGATCTGATCTTTGCATAGCTTCCAGTAATTTCATCCGGGCTATCTGCCTTATGCCTTCACCACTACAGAATCCCTCAAATGAACCGGACTTACCGTATCCAACAGGACCGAATTCAGATAAACGCACATGACCAACCTCCCCAGCCATACCATTTGCCCCTCGATAAATCCTACCGTCAAGAATCAAACCTGCGCCCAAGCCTGTCCCGAATGTAAGGAATATGATATTCTTCCTCCCAACTCCTGCTCCGAACTCGTACTCTGCAAGTGCGCATGCATTGGCATCATTTTCCAAGAACACATCAACACCATATCGTTCGGAAAAGATCCTTACGATTGGTACATTCTTCCAACGGCTCAGATTGGGAGGCTGCATTATCACCCCGCGTTCAGAATCAAGCGGACCACCGCAGGAAATCCCTATGCCGATTGACTCAGATTGGATATCCACGCCATTTGCAACTGCTATATCATCAAGGGTTTCAATCAGCATGCTGATCATGGCATCAGGATCAGACAAGTTCCTAGAGGGTAAGGATCGTCTTTCAAGTATATCAGGAAGATTGCCTTCTTGACGGAAATCCGCCAGGGTAACAGCACACTTTGTTCCTCCTATATCGATTCCGAATCCATATGCCATATATGCACACTCCCTTTTCTTTCTTGTGTAAATTGTAAATCCGTTATTTAATTTATCAAGCGCTTTTACTAATAATTTTTAATTATGCATTTTAACCACCACATATTTATACAATATGGTTAATTTTATTTCGAATACTTTGATATATTATAAAATGATTTTACTTTCCACTGGATTTACATCAAATTGTTGATATAATTATTAAAAAAGGTGACCTGATGATTGGCCAGAACCAGAATACTATCAAGCTGAATAACAGATGCCAGGTGCTGAAGCAGATTGCATGCAAAGGACCGATATCACGAACAGAGCTGGCAGCATCTACAGGTCTGACAAAAGCGACATCAGGCAATATAGTAAACGAACTAATAAACAACAGAATCGTTGCCGAAGACTATCCTGATACGGATAATCAGAATAAAGTGGGGCGTCCATCAAAGCTATTATCAGTATCTAGAGAAGCACCGTTGATTTGCGGCATTCTGATAAAAAGACGATTCTACACTATCTGCATTGCGTCGTTATCAGGGAGCATGCAATACACTGAAACATATGATTTCCCTCCAGGCCTCACATCAAGCACCCTTCTGCGTCTGCTTCTCGATTCATTTATTACTGCATCAAGCAACTATCCAGGAAGAATATTAGGAATAGGAATCGCATGTATCGGCCCCGTGGATATGATAGAAGGCGAAATACTAGAACCTCCTAATTTCTATGGAATAAATCACGTCGACATATGTGGATTCTTTAGGAAAGAAACGGGACTTCCCTGCTATCTCATAAGCGATTCAAGCAGTGGCGCACTGGCAGAAAAGACATATGGATCAGCAAGGAATATGCCTAACTATGTCTATCTCCATATTATGGACGGAATAGGATCCGGATATATCCTGAATGATTCACTATATAATGGCGATCGTGGAATCGTTGGAGAGATTGGACATACGACTATAAATCACGCAGGACCAAGATGTGCCTGTGGAAATATAGGCTGCCTTGAGTTATATGCCAACACCACACGAATGGAATCAACAATAAGGAATCTGGAGGATGATTATCACAAGAAAGCTGATAATCTAATTCCAACCGGACAAGGGGGAGAACTCACATTCCCTGATATAATACAAGCGGCAAATAAAGAATCTGTGTTTGCAATTATAGCCTTAGAAGAATTCTGCGATTACCTGGCCTCAGCGCTGGTCAACATAATCAATATATTGAATGTGAATCATATAATCATCGGTTATGATGGCATCTCCGGAGAGAATTCGTTTGAAAGGATACTGCAGGAGAAGATACGGAAAAGAATACTAGCAAAGCAGGACAACATAGTCATAAGAAGATCAATCTTCCAGGGTAATGCACCGCTCATAGGTTCCATCGCGTTGATTGCAAACAAGATCTTCGATGGCTCAATCAATTTCTAGGGTAAGACAGTTTTATCTACACCGTAGAAGATCATTATGATTTCGCACAGCTTTCGGTCCTACATGCTTATGACCACTAATAAACACCCAAAATGTCTTGATCCAGAGAATCTTATAAGCAATACAGCTACAAAAGTCAGATAGCACGAAGCCGCACTGAGACATGGATAACATCTCAGAGCGGCCAAGGCGCTCTATGCGGGAAACAAGTTCCTTACCGGAACATTCCCAGCTCATACCAGGTTCTCTGTCGCCTTCCAAAGCTTCTCAAGATTATAGAAGCTCCTCAGCTCCTCGCTCATCAGGTGGATTATCACATCACCGCAGTCGATAAGCTCCCAGCCATCATCCCCGGGGCTCTTGTGCCTGTTATTCACCGTAAGGCCTAGCTCATTAAGCTCACCCCAGAGCTGATGGACCACGCCGCGGAGATGTCCGACGGAACTTACCGTCGCGATGACGAACGCGTCCGTCCAGCTGCACTCATTCTCCATATCGATGACCACGACATCGCCGCATCTGTGTTCCTCAAGGTATGCCTTGAGCTTATCTGTCTTCTCCTTGATATCAGTCCTCATATCTCAATCTCCAAATATGGAATCAATCCATCGTCCCATGAAATCAACGGCTCCCTCCCAGCTTACGGAGCCTGGGATTATGCTTCCCAGCCTGTATTCGGCATAATCTCCGTCCCCTACGGGAAATGCGTCAAGAAGCGCCGAATCGAAGGAAGAGGAAAGCGCGTCTATGTTATCCAGAAACCCGCTTTTCTCCAAGTCCCTGCCATTCTCCCAGAGCGCGTATTCCGGAGAGGCTGCGCCGGTCGCCGCCGCAAGCCGCCCCAGCAGCTGCCGCCTTGTCCTATACTCATCGACATCCACCGAGTAGATACGATCCGATGGGATATCGAAAAGCTCTGACACAGCCTCCTCAAGCGGCTTTCCCGAAAGCTCCTCTATGTATCGGGCCTTCACGCTGCCGGAGATGACAAGGCAGGTCCTGTCCTCCTCGCTTATATACACCGCGACACCACCATCAGAGACCAAGGCCAGCGAATCCCGTCCAGCTCCGCATGATGCCAGCAGGAACACTAAGGCGATGATGCATGGAACCTTACCCAAGGCGTCCTCCAGCCTTGAGGAAATCATAAAGCTCCACGGAAACGCCTGCCTCCCTTATACCCTTGCTCTGGAAATACGGTCTCTGCATATCCATGATCATGATGACCATCTCCTCAAGGCTGCCGCATGAGAGTATCGCGCGGCGTTCCTCGTCATCAAGATGCTTCCGTCCTTTCTCCGCGTAATCCGCGATATACACCACGGCCCCATACGACCCCATCTCCTTATGCCCAAGCGTGTGATGGCGCACAGCGGTCTTCCAGAAGCCAGGCACACCGCCGGCATCCTCATCGAAATGTGCCGCGGCAAGGGCGCCATGAAGGAGCATCGGATCCTTCTCTTCCTCTGGGAACACCTCTATTCCGCGAGAACGACAGTATGAGGCAGTGGAATCATCACAGTCATATCTGTACGCATCGTGGTATATGCCGATAGATGAGGCATCGAGGACAGAGAGCCCGAACCGTTCCGCCAGGCTTCTCGACATCTCAACGACACCGAGGGAATGTATGAATCGCCTTTCAGGAAGCCTCGTCCTGACGAAGGCCTCAAGCTCTGTATAGATCATGCTCATGTATATACTTCCTTACGCTCTCCGAGAGCATCCTCTCATCCCCGTCACGGATCTGGGTAGAGGACGCAGGCAGTATCTCGCTGGGTATCATCACCACGTCGCATCCCGGAGGAGGCGATGCCTTGCCGCTACGCGAGAAGCACCAGAAGCGGACATGAGAGCAGAGGTAATCATAGTCATGCCAGCCATCAAGGCGAGAGAGGATATCATCACCGATGATGAAGTTCACGCGGCCTTCGTCTGCTATATCCGGCAGGAAATGCCTGATGGTGTCTGAGGTATAGCTCACACCGCCCTGCTCCCCTTCCCATGAGGATATCTCCACCTCAAGTCCGTCCAATGGGAACATCGCGCGGTAATCCGACACGAGAAGGCGAAGCATAGCTACCCTGTCGTGGAATGACGCAGGCCTCGAGTCCTGCTTGAAGTTCGAGATGTTCGCGGGGATTATCACCAGACGCCCGATCGGAGTCAGCGTCGCGACCTCATGCATCAGATGGATATGCCCAAGATGAGGAGGATCGAACGAGCCCCCGAGAAGAGCGGTCCTAGGCCTCATCCCTGTAATGGGCATCGGTATCCATCCTTGACGTGAAGCCCTCTTCCTTCCTCTCTCCAGAGAGTCCAAGGAGAGCCTTCCTCACCTCATCGACAAGATCATCCATATAGATAGATAGGGGAAGGACCTTCATATCCTTGTACTTCGCCTTCAGGGCGGAGAAACGCTCTTCGGTTCCCTCTTCATCGATCTTGGTTCCGATAAGGATATGCTCCTTGCCGGCAAGCTCCTCACTGTACTTAGCAAGCTCCGAGGAGAGGATATCGTAGGCATCGAGATAGTTATCATCGGAGAGGTCCACCATATAGCAAAGCCCCTTCGTACGTGATATGTGCCTAAGGAACTTATAACCCATCCCCGCGCCTTCGCTTGCGCCTTCGATTATTCCCGGGATATCAGCGATGATCACATCCTGATCCCCATCACGCAGGACGCCAAGCACCGGTATCTTCGTCGTGAATGGATAGCCTGCGACCTTGCTTCTGGCATTGGTGAAGAGGTTTATGAGCGATGACTTACCTGCGTTGGGAAAGCCTACCAACCCGATATCCGCGATGATCTGCAGCTCCAGGCCGACACGCATCTCCTCACCGGGGAAGCCCGGCTGCGCGTATTTAGGGGCCTGACGTACGGCATTGCGGAAATGCCAGTTTCCGAGGCCTCCCTTACCTCCCTTGAGGAAGACGTAGCGATCTGTATCGGTGAGATCTTTTATAAGCTCCCCCGTCTGGGCATCACGTATAACGGTTCCAGGCGGAACCGGGATCTCCACATCCTTGCCATTGCGTCCAGCGCATCGGGCTCCCTGGCCGGGTCTGCCGTTCTCCGCGCGGAAGGAACGCTGGAGCTTCAGATGCCCAAGCGTCCTGAGGTTAGAGCGCACGACAAAGACAACGTCCCCGCCGCGGCCTCCGTCACCACCGTCCGGACCGCCTTTGGGGACGAACTTCTCCCGGCGGAAGGAGACACAGCCGTGTCCCCCATTGCCGGAAGCTACATCGATATATGTCTCGTCGGAAAAACCGAACATCCTTACTCGGCCTTAGCCTCGCTAGCGACGATAGAGCAGTACTTCCTGTTCTTCCTCTCATGGAAGAGCACGGTTCCGGAGACAAGAGCGAAGAGCGTGTAATCCTTACCGCATCCGCAATTCTGTCCCGGATGGATCTTCGTGCCATGCTGGCGGACGATGACCTCTCCTGCCTTTACGAACTGACCACCGAATCTCTTAACACCAAGGCGCTGTGCGTTGGAATCGCGTCCATTGCGGGAAGAACCGCCACCTTTCTTATGTGCCATTTCCTTCCTCCTTAGCCTTCGATCTTATTGATCGTGATCGTGGTATAGGTCTCCCTGTGTCCCTGGGTCCTTCTATAACCCTTCCTTCTGCGGAACTTGTAGACCTTGACCTTCTCGCCTCTGAACTCCGTGCCGACCGTCGCCGTTACCTTCGCACCCTCAACATAGGGAGCGCCGAACCTGGCGTTCTCTCCATCGACCACTGCCAGAACCTTCTCAATCTCATAGGAGGAACCCTCCTCCAGAGAAAGCTTGTCGACAACCAGCTTGGCACCTTCTTCTGCCTTGTACTGCCTGCCGAGGATTTCTACTAGTGCGTACATGTGTTTTCCTTTATCTGAGGGGTTTCTATCCCATATGGACGAAAAGTACTACCACCTCTGACGTAAAAAGGGCCCCTGATCGGCAAGAAAGCATTGATATAAACCAAACGTTCGTTAGATAATCATGTTATGAGGATAAGGAATAAGGATGAGATAGCCGATGCGGCGCTGGATATAATCGCGTTCGATGGCATCGATAAGCTGACGATGAACACGCTAGCCGAGCATCTGGGAGTGAACAAGGCAAGCCTCTATCACTGGTTCAAGGCAAAGGAGGACATACTAGACCATATCTTCCGCCTTGGGCACAGGAGGCTGATGGCGCGTGGTTTCAGGCTATCGCTGGAAGGAAGCGAGGAGGAGGTACTGTCACGCGCGGCAGAAGGCTGGAGCCGAATCTTCTCCGCGGAGGATACCCTCCCCTATCTCAGAGCAGTCTATTCGCTGCGATACACCGATGAGAGAGCAGATGAGGAAGCGAGGGCGATCCATCTGATGATACGAAGCCAGATAGATGTGCTTATCTCCTCGCTGGGATACAAGGAAGGATTCATATCAGAACTTTACTCCGCGCTCCTGATACAGCATCTAGAGCGGCTACTGGACGGAGGCGATGCGGATTTCCTCAAGGATGCGAGGCTCTTCGCCGCCCTACTGCGCCGAAGCGAGAAGAATTAACCGAGATTTCACCTCATCTTGATTACAGGACGAGGTCAACGGTGTAGCATATGGCCAGAATATGAATGGCCTCCAATGGATCAAGGCCGGATATAGACGAGAGGAACAGATAGATGTTCCTCCTTTTTTTCATGATTATCCATAAATAAGCCCCATCTGTCTAAATCGGATGCAAAGCTCATGGAAAAGCTTCGATAAGCAGGTCTATGATGCCTGATATGAAGCGCTCCTATGAAATAGACATGTGTTCAGGTCCTCTCATACCGAAGATCCTCCGGTTCGCCATCCCCCTGATGCTCTCAGGGATACTCCAGCTCCTGTTCAACGCCGCAGATATAATCGTCGTAGGACAGTTCACGGGAAGCCAGGCGATGGCTGCCGTAGGCTCCACAGGAGCGCTTAACAACCTGATCATCAACATCTTCCTGGGACTCTCTATAGGAAGCAGCGTGCTTATGGCGCGCTATTACGGAGCGAAGGAGAACGATAGCATCCATGAGCTGGTGCATACCTCCATCCTCCTATCCTTCCTCTCAGGCTCGGTACTCGTCGTGCTTGGGCTCCTGCTGGCAAAGCCCCTGCTGACGCTGATGGGGACGCCAAATGACGTAATCGATCAGGCCGTGCTGTATATGAGGATAGTCTTCGTGGGGATGCCGGCCCTGATGACCTATGACTTCGGTGCTGGGATACTCCGCGCGATCGGAGACACGAAGAGACCGCTGGCATACCTCTTCACAGCAGGAGTCATAAACGTCATCCTCAATCTCGTCTTCGTCATCGTCTGCCACATGGGAGTGGCAGGAGTCGCGCTTGCGACGATCATATCGCAGTACACATCGGCCGCACTCGTGCTACGCTGCATGATAAAGTCAGACGCGGCATATAAGCTCAGCCTTCATAAGCTGAGGATATACCCGAAGAAGCTGAGGCAGATCATCAAGATCGGACTTCCCGCAGGTGTCCAGGGCGCCGTATTCAGCATATCCAACGTGCTTATACAGTCCTCGATAAACTCCTTCGGTTCGATAGCCATGGCCGGAAGCGCCGCCTCAAGCAACATCGAGGGATTCGTATACACGGCCATGAACTCGCTCTATCAGGCATCGACTAGCTTCACCAGCCAGAACGTCGGAGCGAGGAAAACGGAGAGGATCGTCCCGATACTCCTCTCGTGCCTAGGGATAGTGACTGTCGTAGGCGTGGTCTTAGGAGGAACGGCAACGCTCTTCGGACGGCAGCTTCTCAGCATATACACGACCGATCCCGCGGTAATCGAATATGGAATAGAGAGGATGTGGGTAGCCTGCATGCCATATTTCCTCTGCGGTCTCATGGACACAGCCTGCGGCTCGATAAGAGGCCTTGGTTATTCGATAGCACCGACGATCGTATCGCTGGCCGGAGCATGCGGACTCAGGATCATCTGGATTTACACGATATTCCGCGCCCACCATTCGCTCTTCGTCCTCTATCTCTCCTACCCCGTCTCATGGGCGGTCACGTTCACCGCGCACATCGTCTGCTTCATCATCTTCTTCCGCGCCTGGAAGAACAGGACATCGAAGAGGGCCATCATAACCAAGGCGGCTCTCAGCTGATAAGAAGCCCCCATCCGCGGATGGGATGCCAGATCACATCGACTCAAGATACGGTATACCGATAAGGGCAAAGCCGTTCTTCATCATCGTCAGGAGCGCCGAGACAAGCCTGATCCTCGTAAGGGACAGCTCCTTGGTATCGGCCTTGAGTATCTGGTTATCATGGTAATAATGGCTGAAGGTCTTAGCCGCATCATAGAGCGCGGTACAGATAACAGAAGGATCGAAGGTATCAGCGGCCTTCCTCACAGCCTCAGGGAAGTCAGCGAGGGCCTTCACAAGGGTCTTCTCGTCCTCGTTCACCAGAAGCCGTCCATCGCTCTCCACGCCGCTGAACTCCTCCTTAGAGACCTCGAACTTACGCAGTATCGAGGATATGCGCGCAGCGGTGTACTGCAGATAAGGTCCGGTATTGCCGCTGAAGGAGATCGACTCCTTCGGATTGAAGATCATGTCACGCATCGGCTGGACCTGCAGCAGGTAGTAGTTCAGGGCGCCGAGTGCGATCTTCCTCGCCGTCTCATCGACATCACCGACCTCATTCTCCCTGCCCTTCTCTATGATCTCGTTCCTCGCAAGGACGGAAAGCTCAGAGAGCAGATCGTCGGCATCCACCACCGTTCCCTCGCGGCTCTTCATCTTACCCTCCGGAAGATTGACCATGCCATAGGCAAGGTGATGAAGTTCCTCGGCCCACTCATAGCCCAGAAGCCCAAGCACGTAGAACAGCACCTTGAAATGATAGTTCTGCTCAGAGGCAACGACATAGATCAGGCTATCGAAGGGCCAGTCCTCATGGCGGCGCACAGCCGTACCTATATCCTGTGTGATGTAAAGCGTCGTGCCATCGCGGCGCAGAAGCACCTTCTTATCGAGGCCTATAGGAGCAAGATCGACCTGTACCGATCCATCCTCCTCCTTCTTGAAGACCCCCAGATCAAGCCCGCGCATGACCTCACCGCGGCCAAGCCTGTATGTGTCGCTCTCATAGTAAAGCTTATCGAAGGAGATACCCATGTTCCTGTAGCTCTCGAAAAGGCCATCAAGGGTCCACTTGTTCATCTTCTCCCAGAGCGCACGGACCTCCGGATCCCCTGCCTCCCAGTCACGCAGCATCGCCTGCGCCGCCTCATCGGGATCAACGAACGAGGGATCGCTGACGATGGATGGATCCTTCTCCTTCGCGCCCGCAACCTCCTTCTCCCAGGCAGCAAAGCGCACGTAGTAGCGGCCAACGAAGTGATCGCCCTTCTCCCCAGTGGACTCTGGCGTCTCGCCATTGCCAAAGAGCTTATAAGCCAGCATCGACTTCGAGATATGCACGCCGCGGTTATTGATGAGATTGACCTTCATCACCTCCGCGCCCGTGGCCTTCAGCAGCTCGGATACGGACTGGCCAAGCGAATCATTGCGCATATGGCCGAGATGAAGTGGCTTATTGGTGTTCGGGCATGAGAACTCTATCATGATCTTCCGGCCCTTACCGCTCTGGTTCGTCCCATAGAGGCTACCCTCAGACTCAACCCTGTCCATGACCTTATCGGCAAGCGCTGGGATATCGAAGCGTACATTGAGATACGGACCTGAGGGAAGCATTTCTCCCTCCGGATGGTCGGTAAGCCGTGCCGCGATATCAGAGGCGATCACGGCAGGCGCCTTGTGAGCGAGCTTCGAGTACGGGAACATCGGGAACGCCGCATCTCCCATATCGCTTCTGGGGGGAAGCCCGATCGTCAGCGCAGGGATATCATCGGTAGAGAGATATGAACGCAGTTCCTTCTCAATCGCGTCCTTCCATGAATTCTTAAGCTCATTCAGCATAGCAATACCTCAACGGCTACACTATACAGAAAGAGAGGGGACGGTACAACCATCACCCTTGGCCAGATCAGCTATCGATATCGTTATATGCTTCCATCCGCACGAGTTGCTAGATACGCAGAGAGACCTCTCCAGATGAAAGAGCCTCACGCTCCCCTCCCGGATACTCAATGAGGAGATGCCCATCATCATCGACCCCATACGCCTGGCCATCGCGTGTCCTGCCAGCCTTTATCACCGTCACGGGACGCCCTATCACGAAGCATTTTGCCCTGTACTCATCCATGAACCGCGTCCCCTGCAGGGAAAGAAGCTCGGTCGTGACCGCTCCGGCCATCTCACCGCGGGTTACGGGAGAGGCATCTAGAGGATATAGGAACGCCATCTTGGTACGCAGGTCATCCGGAATCGAGGACTGATCTCCGGAGAGGTTTATCCCGATGCCGACGATCGCCTTATCCAGCCCACCAAGCTCCATGTTCACGATGCCCTCCGTGAGTATGCCTACGACCTTGTAGCCATCGACATAGACGTCATTGACCCATTTTATCGCCGTAGTGCGTCCCGTAAGCCGCTCTATCACCCTCGACACGGCAAGCGATGCCGATATAGTCAGGAGATCCGGAGAGGGGATAGCATCCCCGGACAGCACGATCGAGAAGTATACGCCGCCCGTGGGAGAGAAGAACGAGCGCCCGAGGCGTCCCCGGCCACCCTGCTGGAACTCTGCCATGATGGCGAACGGAGCCTCTACCCCCCTATTGATCAGATCCTTCGCCTCGATCATCGTGGACCGGCAGCTGCCGACGGCATGGACCGGGATAGGAAAGAGCGGCGACAGCACCTGGGGAGAGAGGACATCGGCACGGGAGAGGACATATCCCGATCCCTTCTGCGTCTCTATATCAAAGCCCTCCTCCTGGAGCTGGGCAACGCTCTTGGAAACAGCCATCCTGGAGCACGAGAGGGCATCAGCGATCTCCTGCCCGGAGATACGCTCCCCCTTCCTTGAGAGCAGCAGGTCAAGCACTTCATCCTTTATCAGCATGACGCCATTATAGCGAGAACGCGATCTATTGCCATCCATCCGGCCATCACGCGCTCCTTAATCTTGATATCCAGACTCCAAAGGAAGTACCATCGCCTTATGCGCAACCCCGATGATTATCTAGACTCATTCCTATCATCATTCTCAAGGACGAGAAGAAGCAGCTCCATAAGGGAGACGACGCTGCCTAGGATGACCGATATAGAGACGCTTGAGGAGCAGTTCATGTCGCTCTTCTTCCCCGGCCATCAGGGTACCGGAAGCATGGAAAGCCTCAGGAAGACGGTACGCTACAGCCTTGAGAAGGCCTCCCGCCTCCTGCTCGACTCGATAAGGCTCTCGCTACATTACGAGAATCCGGAGATGAGCGACGAGGAGGTATCACGCATCGCGGATGAGCATGTTGAGGCACTGCTGGACAATCTCGGCGCTATCAGGGCGATGCTGAAGAAGGATGCCGAAGCCGGGTTCGAAGGGGATCCTGCCGCGAGGAATGTCCATGAGGTCATACTCTGCTATCCCTCGATGAGGGCCCTTACCGCGCACAGGATCGCCTCCTTCCTCTTCAAGAGGGGCGTTCCGCTCGTGCCTCGCATGATGAACGAGGTCATACATCAGAAGACAGGTATTGACATACACCCCGGCGCCACGATAGGAGAGAGCTTCTTCATCGACCACGGAACAGGCGTGGTAATCGGTGAGACGACCGTCATAGGCAGCCATGTGAAGCTCTATCAGGGAGTGACGCTAGGCGCCCTATCCATACCGAAGAACGGATGCGGACAGCTCCTGACAGGCGCCAAGAGGCATCCGACGATAGAGAACAATGTCACGATCTACGCCAATGCCACCATACTCGGAGATGTGACGATCGGCCATGACAGCACGATCGCATCCAGCGCATGGATCAAGGATTCGATCCCCCCTAACTCGCTTGTGCTGACAGCGACTCCTGAGATAAAGGTCAGGCCAAAGAAGATACTTCCACAGTGACAGGATCTATCGATACGATACGACCGGAGTAGATCAGGCCTCGTATAGGGGCCTTGCCATCAGGCAGGGTCATGCGAGCCTTGAGGTAATTCCCGGTCGTCCCTTCCATCCCTTCCTCAGCAAGGACCTCGACCTCCTTGCCAAGCTGGCGGGAAAGGTATTCCATGCCCATCTCCGCGGAAAGCTGGCGAAGGCGCTCAGCACGCTGGTCGCGCACCCTCTCCTCCACCCTGTCATGCGCTCCATAGAGCGGCGTGCCCGGCCGTGGCGAATAGGGAAAGACATGCATCGCGGCAAAGCGGATGCGCGAAAGGAAAGCGTAATTCTCCTCCCACTCCTCCTCGCCCTCTCCGGGAAGGCCGGCTATCACATCGCAGGCGATGAACGGGTCATCCTTCACCACCCTCATGCGCTCAATGATCCTCTCCACATGCTCCATTGGATACACCCGTCCCACGCGCTCAAGCACACGCGGAGAAGCAGACTGTATGGGAATATGGAAATGAGGCTGCATCCTTCGGTCAGAGAGAGTATCGAGAAGACGGTCATCCACATGATCGGGCTCCATCGAGGAAAGACGTATCCTCATGCCGCTTCCAAGCCGCAGGAGCAGCTTCTCCACAAGGCCTCCCAGCCCATCTCCCTCATGGTCATACATCGTGAGATTGACCCCGGTAAGCATTATCTCGTGGAAGCCCTCCGCCTCTATCCTCAGAGCCCTTTCCACGACCGTATCGGCATCAAGCGATACAGAAGGCCCGCGCGCGATCGTGGTACGGCAATAGCCGCAGTGGTTATCACAGCCATCCTGCACCTTGAGGTATGCCCTCGAATGATACTGGAACGATGAGGCGTCGAAAGCGAAGGAATCATCGGAACGGAATGAGAACGAACGCACGGCATCATGCAGTGAGAGACCCGCACCAAGCGCTGTCCTGAGATGGGCAGGAAGCGCTAAGAGCGACGCTTTCTCACGCAGGGAGAACACCGTCACCCTATCAGAGAGCGAAGAGACCTCATCGCGCTCAAGCTCCGCATAGCAGCCGGTGACTATGACCTCCGCGCTCTTCGCAAAGAGCCTGATGACCCTTCTTGCCTTCTGCTCGGCCTTCGAGGTAACGGTACAGGAATTGACGATGACAAGATCGGCATCCGCCGGGCCTGTCACGGAGAAGCCCTCGTTCTTGAAGCGTTCCGCGATAGCCTCGCTCTCAGCCTGATTGAGCCTGCAGCCAAGGGTATAGATCGAGACGTTCAACCCTCTTCCCTCCTGAGCGCGTTCAGGACCTTCTCTATCGCGACCTGAAGCGAGAGCCTCATCTCCTTGGCATACGGATTGTACCGCTGCAGGTCATAGAAGAGCTGTATAGGGTCATTGCAGGTCTGTTCGACGATCGTCATAAGCGAGCGGTATCCCTTCGTGGCTATCGGCGTAGGCTTCATGCCCATCGCGCTGAGCGTGCGGCCGACGAAGTGCGTCACGCCCTGCGAGTATGCGGCCTCCTCATCATGCTTCTCCGCGCTCATCTCAAGCACATCAAGCCCCATGGAGAGGAAAAGCTCCTTCATCCTCAGATAGCGTTCATCCTCCTTCGGGGAGATAGGGCACATCACGAGAGGCAATCCATTTATCCCCGCGGCTCCTGAATCAGGGCCGAACATCGGGTGGGTCGCTATCATATACCTGTCAGAGGGGATATGCTCCTTCATCCATCTTGCAGGATATATCTTCACGGAGCAGGTATCCATCACGATGGTATCCTTGCCGATCTTATCCCCCACACGCTCAAGCACGGCCTCGAATGATGATATCGAGACAGCGAAGAAGAGGACATCGGCATTAAGCACCTCATCCTCGCTCCCCCTCTCCACTCCAAGAGGAAGAGGATGCTCGCTGCGAGAGTAAGCGGCCACGCGGCATCCAGATGCGGCAAGGCACGATGCCCAGAAGGAACCGAATCTACCAAGTCCATATACCCCGACAAACATGTGTCTGAGGATATCCGCTTTCAGAGGGCGAATCAATCGCCGGCTACACCGATCCGATATATCTCGCCTTATCGGAGAGGAAGCTACCCGAGAGATAGACGTCGGCAACGCTCCTCGGCTCGACATATACGCTTCTGATGCAATCCATCCCGTACAGCGCACGGATATCCATATCCATGACGGTCATGGGTATCACGAGGCTCTCGATCTGGGATGAGGCGAAGGCCTCGGCCTCTATATGTACTACCGATGAAGGAAGGATGACGGTGCGTGCCTTGGCC
This sequence comes from uncultured Spirochaetales bacterium, assembly GCA_949299185.1. Taxonomy (GTDB): domain Bacteria; phylum Spirochaetota; class Spirochaetia; order Sphaerochaetales; family Sphaerochaetaceae; genus Ornithospirochaeta. Next base: position 146,012 of record CASFZR010000001.1, on the reverse strand, counting down.
CCATAGAACGCATGGGAGGCTATCGCGCTCGTTCCCTTAGGTACCATGTAAATGTCATCCTCCTTCCCTTCAGGATACGCCAGGAGCTTCTTATCCTTCGCAGAGAACAGCACGCCATCGACGCTCTTATAGCGCGGATTGCCGAACTCCACATCAATCCCTCCGACAGCCCTTGCGCTCTCCTCCAGACCGCTCTTCAGGGAATACGGGACATGAAGCGTCCTGAGCGATGAGGGAAAGAGAGGCTCGGAAGAGGGAGCTATGGCCTCGGTACCATCCGGAATGGAATACTCGCTTGCGGCACGGCGAGAAGGATAGAAGAGCAGCGTGCGCCCCTTGAAAAGCACCGCATCACGCACGGAAAGGGCTCCCTCTCTCAAGGCGATGAAGCTCTCAAGGAATGGACATTCAGAGGGAGATACGGAGAACTCATCGAATGAATCATGGAAGGCGAACGTACGTAGCGGCGTTCCAGCAGAGAAGGCTCCTTCAGCAACGCGTCGGAGCGTCTCCGGCGCCTCATAGTCCACCACGTCGCTCTTCGGTGGATAGAAGACAAGGCCTTTGAATGAACCGTCATAGAGGATACCATCCCTCGACCTGAGCTTGCGCCCATCAGCCTTCACCGCTCTCACGTTCCTCCACGTCTGGAATGCCGCCGGGTCGATATAATCAACGGACCTAGGAATCGAGACGGTCTCCGCCTTATTGCTCTTCTTCAGGAATCCGGCCCCGATCTCCACAGGAACGTAGGCCCCTATCCTATCCGGAACGATGACATCGCTCTCCGATCCGAGGTATCTCTGCACGGCGCAGATGTCCTTGCCTATCTTCTTTATATCCCAATCGCCTTCTCTCATATGGCGACCATGCTAGCACATACGCCTCACGCCAACAATCCTCGCCCACGCTCGCTGTCCGCGCTCGACAAGATGCACGTCAATGCCGGCACCCTCCATCTCCTTTGCGATGTCCTCAGGACGTCTGACGACGACGCCGTTATCCGCAGCCCAGCGCGGCACCGCATCAGGATCCGTCGCCTCGAAGCCGACGACTACCATACCTCCCGGCTTCAGGACACGCAGGACCTCAGGAAATGCAATCGTTATATCAATATAATATACCGAATCAAGAAGTATTATCAAATCAAATGATTCATCATCAAAGGGAAGAGCCTCACACCTTCCCTGAACGGCGCGTATCCTTCTGTTACGTCCTGCAGCGCTGATGCTCACAGGCGATGGATCAATAAGCGTTAACGAGGCTTGGGGAAACCGGGAACCTAGGATGCGGAGAGTCCCCCCGCTTCCACCTCCTATATCGAGGATGGAAGAAGCGGCAGGCAGCGACCGGAGAGCCCATCGCCAGAAGGGGCGATGAAGCATGGACATCAGGGACAGCACGAGACGGCCGCCCAGGCCATGGGGGCAGGATGCATTTTCCGCATAGAAGCCGCCTATTCCCTTCATAGGAGCATCTTACCTCACCATCGCTGTCATAAAAAGCCTTTCTTATCGATCCTTTCGCTTCAACAATGGAAGAGAAGGCGGTATTATCTTATAGATGGATTGTGAAATCCGAGGAGTGACTATGACATTTGCAGAGAAAATGAAGGGACTGGCAAAGGCCGCCAATAAGAATCTCGTGCTTCCTGAAGGTCTTGAGCCTAGGACCGTAAGGGCCGCGAGGATGATCGTCGATCAGGGTATCGCATCATCGGTGATGCTCGTGGGAAGGACCGAGGAGGTAAAGGCCAATGCGGAGAAGCTTGGAGTCGACCTCACCGGCATAGAGATCAGCGATCCCGCCACCAGCGAAAGGAAGGCGGAGTTCGCCCATGAGTACTATGAGCTGAGAAAGCACAAGGGCATGACCGAGGAGCAGGCCGCCACGGATATCCTCGATCCGCTCAGGTGGGGTGCGATGCTCGTACATCTCGGATACGCAGACGCGATGGTAGCAGGCGCAGAGTCCACTACGGCGAATGTCCTCCGTGCCGCCCTCACCATCATCAAGACGAAGCCAGGCGTCAAGAACGCATCCTCCTGCTTCGTCATGGCAACGGACAAGGCCCAGTATGGCGTGAACGGCTCGCTCATCTTCGCAGACTGCGCGACGATCCCGAACCCGACCTCTGAACAGCTTGCTGATATCGCGACTGAAGCGGCGAACAGCTGCCGCATCTTCCTTGGCGCGGAGCCGATCGTATCGCTTCTCTCATACTCGACAAAGGGATCGGCAAAGGGCGAGCTTATCGATAAGGTCACGGCAGCCCTGGCGATCATCAAGGAGAAGGCTCCTGAGCTTAAGGTCGATGGAGAGCTTCAGCTCGATGCCTCTATCGTGCAGAGCGTAGCATCGCTCAAGGCTCCAGGCTCAGATGTCGCAGGCCATGCGAACACCCTCGTATTCCCCGATCTCCAGGCAGGAAACATCGGCTACAAGCTCGTTCAGCGCTTCGCCGGGGCAGAGGCCTATGGCCCGATCCTCCAGGGCTTCGCAAAGCCTGTATCAGACCTCTCCAGAGGATGTTCCGAGGATGATATCGTGGTCACGGCCGCGATTACGCTCGCACAGGCCGCAGCCAACTGATCCAGCTTCGCCAATAAGGCCACCGTCCCCAGAAGGCGGTGGTCTTTACTATTCCGTAATACATAAGTAAGCGGTGATGACTAATACCTGGACCTTAAATTCCATAATCGAGACATTATCATATTATCTTAATATAACAAAACAAGATAATATATAATAAGCATCACTGCCGAATACCCTTTAGAGCCACCATCAGGTTGACAAGGGTCTCGAAGGGAAGAACCTCAGCACGCTCACTACCCGTGAGTCCCGCTTCAGCGAACGCCCTCTCGATGCATTCCTTACCAATGGCAGCGAACTGAGATGTAAGGAGATTGTTGCGGATCGTCTTGCGCCTCTTCGCGAAAAGCGCCCTGACCATGCGGATGAAGAGGTCACGATCTGATGCGTCAACAAGGCTCTTCTCCTTGCGCCTCATCAGCACTACGGCGCTCTCCACGTTAGGGGCAGGATAGAATGAGCCAGGGCCTATCGTGAAGGCGATGGCATTATCATAGTCGATCTGCGTAAGGATGGAGAATGATGAGTACTCCTCATCGCCGGGACCGCTCGTCATACGCTCCCCGACCTCCTTCTGCAGCGTGAACACCATCATCTGCGGCAGTACGGAGCGCTCTATCATACGGCCGATTATCTGCGAGCCGACATTATAAGGCAGATTACCCACGACCCTGTCTGGAACCATCTCCATTCCGAAGAGCGTATCCAGCGCATCTCCCTCCACAAGGGTGAAGTCCTCATCGGCGAAAGCCTCATCGCGGAGTATGGAAGCAAAGCCATGATCGATCTCGAAGGCCGTCACAGAGGCACCGGAACGGATGAGAAGGTGGGTTATCGCACCTAGGCCAGGGCCGATCTCCCAGATATCCATGCCCTTCTCCGGCTTAATGAGGGATACGATACGATCACGAGCATCAGGGGATATGAGGAAGTTCTGACCGAACTTCTTGGACATGGCAAGGCCATGGGATGACAGTATGCTTGATATCTCGCTGATGCTGCTGTAGTTGAGGCTCCACATGACACAGAGGATAGCAGACTCACTGATTACGGGCAATGATGATGAGAAGAAGCGAGATGGAAAGCAGCACGAGATATGGCAGCGGCGAGATGATATCAGGAAAGACAGCAGAGACGCGGAAGGCCCAGCGCACCACGGCATACGCCACCTCAAGGAGCGGTGAGAGCTGTGGGATGATAAGCACAGCTATCGACAATCCCATGTACAGCGAGATCATCGCCGTAAGCGGAAGCGATGTAACGATGGCCCCCAGCTGGTAGCTGCCGAAGACCGAGAGCGTCAATGGCACGGAGAAGATCAAGGCGGCAATCGACGCGGCGGCGGAGAGCGAGAAGGAAGGGGGAAGCGGCAGGAGGCTCCTCAAGCCCCTGTCTATGCGGCTGGAAAGGAGGAATATGGCGGCAAGGGAGATGAACGAATACTCCGCTCCGAGATCAGCGGCAGCGGATGGCTGTACCGCGAAAAGGATTACCGCAGAGGCGATGAACGCCTCATCAAGCCCGGTCTTCCGCTCAAGCAGGATCCGGAAGATAAGGGCACGCAGGAGCGATGGCCGCCAACCGGAGAGGAACGAGAAGAAGATGAGGAAGAGCGTTATGATGATGCGTCGTGTTCCTTTTCCCAGGAACCTCAGCGGAACGGAAAGGATGGAAGCTATTATCGTCAGGTGCATACCCGAGAGCGCAAGCACATGGGCCAGTCCTGCAGAACGGGCATCATCCGAGAGCCCGTATACGCCAAGCTCGCCTGAGCCAAGAAGCAGCCTCATCGAAAGCTCTCCGGCCTCCCCCGCTCCGCCAAGCCTATCCTTCAGGTCCATGACGAGGGAACGCCTGAAGGCTGTCAGGAGCGGACGCTCGATGATAGAGGCTGAGGATGAGAGGAATATCGGGCCGCTGATACGTCCCGAGCATCTTACCCAGTCCCCACGGTAAAGCTCAGCCTGTTCCGCGATGACGTATATCGATCCCCTGGCTGTGAAGACAGAGCCTGCACGGTCCTCCGCGGCGGCTATATCCAGACGTAGGCCGATGCTACGGCCCTTGCGCTGCACGCTGTCCTGGGAGACCCGCCCATATAGAGCCACGACATCCTCGGCATCAATCCCTATCGAGACGATGGAAGAGAGGGATGCGGCAGAAAGCACATAGGCAAGCAGGATGATGAACAGAAGCTCCAGGGCCGTCTCCACGTTTCGTGGAACCAGCACCAATATGCAGAGCGCGGCAATAGGCAGGAAGAGAAGAGGACGCGCCAGAGTCCACGGCATGGCATGGTTGAGATATATCAGCACGGTCACGGCAAAGGCGTACATAACCTATATACGCCCTAGCCCCCTTCTTGTGCCAACCTAGGCTCCTGAGAAAACAAGACGCCGCAGGATTCCTACGGCGTCATACGGGATGGGGATGGATCAGGACAGAGCCTTGACGAACTCCTCCTTGATTCCTGCCTTGCCTTCCTCAAGGGCCTTCCTTCCTCCCTTTCCCTCCGTAAGGAAGAGATAGTACTTGATCTTAGGCTCAGTGCCTGAAGGACGGACGACGAGCTTCTCACCGCTCTTGAAGCGGAAGATCACGACATCGGACTTCGGGAAGCCCGTTCCCTCGTTCAAGAGGTCCTCCATGCTCTCTATCGTGCGGCCTGCAAGCTTCGCTCCTGCAGAGAGCGACCTGAGGGATGCCATGATACCCTTCATCTTCTCCTTGCCCTCGGCGCCATCGAACTCGTTGGAGAATACCACCTCGGTGGAGTAGCCATACTCAGCATAGATCTCATCAAGCCTCTGCTGCAGCGTCTTGCCGATGGAGGCGTAGTAGCACATCATCTCAACCGCGGCCACAGACGAGGAGACGGCATCCTTGTCATGTACCGAAGGAACGGTGAGGAAGCCATAGCTTTCTTCGCAGCCGAAGAGGAAGTAACGGCCAGGATTCCTGCCGCTCTCGATCCCCTCGATCTCCTCAGCGATGTACTTGAAACCAGTAAGCACGTCCTTGCACTCTCCACCGTTCTTCTCCGCTATCTTCCTGACGATATCGGTAGTGACGAGGCTCTTGGCCACGAACGGTATGCCTTCCTTGGCCTTAAGCTCCTTCGCCGTCGAGAGCAGGTAATCGACAAGCAGGGTAGCTATCTGGTTTCCCGTGAGTAGAAGGTAATCGGTCTTGGAGCTGTCGGTAGGAATAGCGATTCCCAGCCTATCGGCATCGGGATCGGTTCCCAGGACGATATCTGCCTTGATCTCCTTGGCAAGCGCTATGACGCGCTGCATGGCCTCCGCGCTCTCTGGGTTAGGAAGCTTCACGGTCGGGAAGCTGCCATCCGGAGCCTCCTGCTCCTTGACGACCGAGCATTTGATGCCAAGGGTCGAGAGCATATGGCGCACAGGAACGTTTCCTGAGCCATGGAGCGGCGTATACGCCACCATGATATCCGAGCCCTTGACCAGCTCAGGGCGTCGCAGCGATGAGATCACCATCTCATAGTACGCGTTATCAACATCATCTGGCACGGAGACAAGCCTGCCGCTCCTCCTCGCCTCGCCCTCTGTCATATCGTGGATCTTGTCAGGGGTTACTGCGTTGGCGAGATTGGCTATCCCGATATCATGCGGGGGCGTGACCTGCCCGCCATCGGACCAGTAGACCTTGTAGCCATTGTACTTCGATGGATTATGGGAAGCGGTGATGACGATTCCCGAGGTAGCCTTGAGGTAGCGCACCGCGAACGAGAGCATCGGGACCGGATGAAGCGTATCATAGAGATAGACCTTCACACCGTTAGCGGCAAGCACGCACGCGGCAGAGAGAGCGAACTCCTTGGAGAAGAGCCTGGAATCATAGGCAATGACCGTGGAAGGCTCGGAAACGGCGGAAAGGAGGTACTGGGCAAGACCCTGCGATACCTTCCGCACCATGTATGTGTTTATCCTGTTTGTGCCACCGCCGATGACGCCGCGCATTCCAGCCGTTCCGAAGGCAAGCGATGTGTAGAAACGATCATAGAGGCCATCCCAATCCTCCATCTCGATGGCAGCCTCGACCTCGTCCTTGAACACGGCATCGGTCTCAGCATCGATATATTCCCTAGCCTGGGCAAGGATATCATCCTTCATCTTCTCGGTAAAATCCATTTAATCCTCCTAAGTTTTAATGATAGCACCGAATCACAGGTATCGCGACAATACATAGCCCAGCTCGGCGACATTTTCCGCACCGACCTCGATTCCCCTGCCTTCAAGCTCCTCCTTCGAGGAAAAGCCATAGGAGACGATCACGGAGCGGACCCCTGCGCGGCTTGCTGTCTCTGCATCGACAGGACTGTCTCCGACGTATACGATGTCCTCCTTTGATAGCGAGAGGCGGCTGAGCGCGGAGAGAAGCGATGAGGGATCAGGCTTGAGGGGAACACCGGGGACAGCACCTGTAACGAAATCAAAGGGCACGGGAGAAAGCGTCGAGACGATCTCCTGCACGATCCTATCGGCCTTATTCGAGATGATGCCAAGGATTACCTCCCTCTCCTTCAGGGAAGCAAGCAGCTCCGCGATTCCCGGATAGGGATACGTATGCACCACAGGATGCTTCTCATAATACGAGATCATAAGTGCCTGCATAAGCTCCTGCTCGCCCTCATCCTCGAGCGGCGGACAATGCTCGACTATGGCCTGGGCAAGTGCCCGTCTCAGCCCGCGTCCCACATAGCGCCTTACGTCATCCAGAGGCACGCTGTCGCCATCATATGGGGCGATGGCGTAGTCTATCGCCGCCTTTATGTCCTCAAGCGTGTAGAAAAGAGTCCCATCAAGATCGAAGAATACTGCCTTCATGCCCTGAGCATAGCCTTTTGACATAGTATTTGCCATACACTACGATGGTCTCATGCATACGATCACGATAAAGGAAGGAAGGGAGAAGCTCCTTCTCAAGCACCACCCGTGGGTATTCTCCGGCGCTATAGGCCACATCGATGGAGACAGGGGCGAAGGCGATTTCGCCAAGGTAATGTCAGCCAATGGTGATTTCATCGCTTACGGCTACTACGACGAGAAGAGCCATATAGTGCTTCACCTCCTGTCTTGGGACGAAGGGACCCCAGCAGACGAGACTCTCGTGAGATCGCTGGTGAGGAAATCCGTACTGCGGAGAGCAAGGCTGCTCGGAGAGAAAGGCACGACGGCCTTGCGCCTGATCCACGGAGAGGCCGACTTCCTTCCGGGAATCGCGGCAGACTGCTATGGCAGGGAGATAAGGATCATCGTCTCATCGCGCTTCGCGGACCGCTTCCTCCCAGGAATCGCCGCAGAGCTTGATACCCTTCTCCACCCCGCTATCATAGAGGCCTCGGTGGATAAGGCATACGCATCCTCCGAAGGGCTGTCGGAGCGGATAAGGACATTCAAGGAAGGAAGGGAGACCTCGGAGGATCTATCACGCACGAATGTGAGGTTCATCGAGGACGGCATACTCTACGAGGCTGCGCCCGGCAAGGGGCAGAAGTCAGGATTCTACTGCGATCAGAGGGATAACCGCAGGATAGTCGAGGGGTATGCTGAAGGGAAGACGGTACTCGACCTATTCTCATACACCGGTCCATTCACGCTCCACGCGCTAAGAGGAGGAGCGCTCTCCGTAGATGCCGTGGATTCCTCGGAAAGCGCGCTCAGGCACCTATTGTATCAGGTGCATATCAACGAGGATGATGGTGTTATACCCAAGGGATCAAGAGAGCGTGTCACTATCACCGATACCGACTGCTTCGAGTACATCCGTACAGTCGAGAACGGCAGGTATGACCTGATGATCCTCGATCCGCCGAAGCTTGCTAGGACGAAGAGCAATCTCGACAACGCCATGAAGGCATATAAGGACCTCAATCGCGTCGCCATGATGAAGATAAGGAACGGCGGAATAATAGCCACATTCTCATGTTCCGCCGCAATGACGATGGAGAACTTCCGTATGATGCTATCATGGGCAGCCGCGGACGCGCACGCGGAGGTGCAGCTCCTACGCACCCTGAGCGCCGGGGAGGACCATCCGGTACGCCTCTCATTCCCTGAAAGCGAGTACCTTAAGGGAGCGGTCATCCGCGTCATCAGGCATTAGTCGTCGCCCTCGAGCGTCTCACGCTTGCGCCTGAGATACTTGATCTCCGCGGGACTGCGGTCGCTCCTTCCCCTCTTCTTCTCCGCCAGGCTGGCCTTCAGCACCGAGCGGTTCTTCCTGTCGGAGATGAAGATATTTCCGATCAAGGCCACCAGGCCGCAGAGTATTAAGAGGAAGAGCCAGGCCCAAGGGCCATCAACGCCAGGAAGCGATATGTTCATGCCGAAGAAGCCGGTGATGAAGGTCGGGAACATCAGCGACAGCGAGATCACCGTAAGGCGCTTCATTATCACATTCATGTTGTTGCTGATGACGGAGGCGAACGCATCCATCGTGCCGGTGAGGATATCGGAATAGATATTAGCCATCGCGATAGCCTGCTTGTTATCGGTGATGCTATCCTCAAGGAACTCCTCCTCCGCCTCGTTGTTGACGCGGAAGTACGGCGTCTTCTGCAGCTTCTCCAAGAGCATCTCATTCCCGGTAAGGCCGGTCGTAAGGTATACAAGCGACTTCTGTATCTGCAAGAGCTGTATAAGCTCATAGTTCATTATCGACTTCTGCAGCTGCTCCTCCACGATATCCTTCTGCCTGTTGATATACTTCAAGAGCCTGATGTAGACGAGGGCCGCATGTCCCAGTATCGATATAACGAAGCCCTCCTTGGTATCCACGGGGCACTGCCTGAACCTGTGGCGGGCGAAGTCATCGATGACGACGCTGTCGCCACGGCATATCGTTATGACCTTATCAGGGTATAGCACGATGCCAAGCGGTATCGAGGTACGCTCAAGGGGGTTCTCCTCATCCTCCTCGCTTGATGGCAGGCGGCAGATGATGATCGTGTAGTCATCATCCTTCTCTATACGGCTCTGCTCGTCCACATCCATGATATCAGCGAGAAGCTCCGATGAGATGAGATACTCATCGGTAAGGATCGAGATATCATCCTTATCGAGTTCCCTGGCATCGATCCAGGTAAAATCCTGTCTTGGGGATAAATCCATTCTCTTAGTGATCATCTGGCCCTCCGAAGCCTCTGACCACTATGGCGGTCGAAGGCTCTAATCAAGTACGTCTAGGTAAAGGGTTGGTACTTCCGCCTTCGTCCATGTCTTTCTCCTTATCATGGTGATGGTAGCACAAGAGGAAATAAAGTGAAACAGCCTCCGAAGAGGCTGCGTGAATATAGAGAAACAGATATGATCAGGTAAGCGTCCGATAGGGATCGAGCCAGTACTCGCCACGCACCTCCAGATAGCGCTCAAGGGGATCAGAAGGCAATGATATATCCTCATCAGCCAGTCCGAACGTGCGGATCACTGCCCCTCCGAAGGCCTCTTTGAGGCGCTCCTCGCCGCATCCAGCCTTCCTCATCCTATCCAGGAGGAGAAGCATGCCAGGCAACCCAGGGATTCCGGATGCACCATTCTCCTTATCGCTTCTAGTATGCGGTGCATGATCGGATTCCGCCCAGTCTATCGTCCCATCGAGAAGCGCGCTGAACACGGCATCCCTGTTCTCCTCGCTCCTGAGCGGAGGATTCATCTTCAGCATCAGGCTCTCATCCTCGGCGTCGCGACGGGAAAGGAGCGCATGGTGCGGCGTCGCCCCCATCGTTATACTGAGCCTGTCGCGCATCGAACTGACATACGCTATCGTCGATGCCGCCGACACGTGGCAGATATGCAACGTACCCTTGAAGCCAGTCTCAAGCGCCAGTGACACAAGATCCTTCGCGCTCTCTGTCTCCGCGGCAGCAGGACGGGCATCGCTATGAGTCTCATAATGACCGGGGATATACAGCTCAGGATGAAGCAGCTCCTCCTTCTCGGCATGGACCGCAAGCACGCCCTCATACCTAGAATCAGCTAGGATCTGGAATACCCTTCTCTGCGCCTCTATCCCGATGATTCCCATGTTCCCGGTGCTGTGGCCGGCAAACATCTTCAGGCCCACGATAAGGGGGAAAAGCTCTGAATGAAGATGTACGGCTTCCCGTATCTCATTCTCATCATTCGTCAGCCCCGCGTAGATATGATAGGAGACACCGGTCTTCTCAGAGGCCTCACCGCCAAGGGCGAGACGCTCCAGCAGCAGGGCGCGAGACGTACAGGCCGGACTGGTGTTCGGCATATCGAAGAGGTGCGTGAAGCCAAGGCGCCTCGCGGCTTCCATGCCGTGAAGCACCGTCTCCTTATCCTTCTGCTCCCAGTCCCTCAGATGCACATGGGGATCGATCATAGCGCTACGTTATTCTCCTTGAGCATCTTCCATGTGAAGAACGTCCCCTCCTTGCAAGGAAGATGGCCACCGCATACGCACTCACCGCACATGCCGATACCGCACATCGTGTTCTTCTCCATCGATAGATATATCCTGCTGTCAGAGAGTCCCAATGACTCAGCCTTCCTCGCCGCCCTCTCCATCAGCTTACCCGGCCCTACGACATAGAGCGCGGTATCACCGGAGAGATCCTCTGCAGAGAGCGTGTCGACGACACGGCCAGGCTGGCCATCATCAGCGATGGCACGGAAGTCGCCATAGGAGGCAAGGACGTCCTCAAGCGGCTCCTTGTCCTTGGAAAGCTCAACCACGCCCACGCGGATATCCATCTCGGTGCCATCCTTGGAAAGGCGCTCCGCGATAAGAGGCAGGACAGCAGCTCCGGTCCCGCCGCCGATAAGCACGGCCCTTCCGGTCTTCTCATAGACCATTGGACTGCCATATAGGCCACGCGTATAGAGCGTGTCCCCTTCGGAAAGCCCGAATAGCGCCGAGGTGAACTCACCACGCTTCTTTATCAGGAAGGTAAGAGGGTCGTTGACCGCGACGGAAAACGGCTTCTCACCCTTGCCTGGTATCCATATGAAGCAGAACTCGCCAGGCTCGGCATTCGTCTTCCCATCGAGAGTCAGCACGACGACATCCGATCCGAACAGCTCCTTCTTCACGATCCTATGCGGGGTATACTCCAGCGCATTGGATTTCGACAGATAGGCAGAGCTGTCCTCACCGGCCTTTATGGCATGGAAATAGGCCTCCCACTTCTGCGGATGGACACGGGACAGGGCCGATCCGATGCCTACGCTGTCAGCACCTGCGGCGACCATGCGCCTCGCATCCTCAGCGGAGGATACTCCACCCATTCCCAGTATGATAGGCTCATCACCGATCCTCTCGCGGATCGAGCGGATCGCCCTTATAGCATCCTCCTTGACCCATTCTCCCGATGCGCCGCCCTTTCCACCGAGCTTATTGTTGAGGATAGGGGCACCGGAATGGGGCTCGATATAGAGATTCGGTCCAACGGTATTGATAGCCGCAACGCCATCCGCCCCCGCCTTTATCACGGCTTCCGCTATGGAGGCTATATCAGGGACATTCGGGGAAAGCTTCACGATAAGCGGAGCCTTCCTCTCAGGATATGCGGAGACTATCGCCTGCACATATGCCACGGCCGTATCCTTATCGGTACCGATAGAAGCGCCGAAGCCAGCCGCGGCATGGGGGCAGGAGAAATTGAGTTCCAGCATATCGGCAACGCTGTCGAAGGCCTTTACGAGGGTGATGAAATCATCAGGATTGTTCGCGGCAAGAGAGACATTGAGAATGGCCCTAAGCCCCTCTGTTCTGAGTTCCTCCAGCTCCTTCAGTGCCACTTCCATGCCTGGATTGCGGAGTCCTACCGAATTACCGAAGTCCCCAACGGAAGGAGAGCATACGACAGGCTCCCTGTTTCCCGGGGTCGGGACGACCTGGAAGCTCTTTGTCGTGATGACATCCACGCTCGGTATGTTCCTATCGAAGAGCCTTATCAGCTCCTTCTTCGTCGAAGCAACCCCGGAGACAGTCGCGAGGTGAAGCTCCCCGCGGGTATGGCTACCTTGAAGGACAGAACGCGCGTCCATCAGAGCGAGGCCTCATCGAAGAGCTTGTGGATAGCATCCATGCACTGATCAAGCCAGTCCTCAGGAGCCGCGCCCTTCTTCCATGGATGGGTAAGTCCAGACGATGAGTTGATGCGAGAGAGCGCAAGCTCATAGCCGGCTTCCTTCATCATGGCGATCACCTCCGTAGCGCTTCCTCCCTGGCTTCCCACTCCTGGGATGAGCATCGGTACATCCTTGCCAGCATATAGCGCGGCGATCCTGCCAAGCTCCTTGGGATTCGTCGCTCCGACCACGGCGCCTATGCCATGGCGTCCATCATTCCATCCGATGATACGGAGAGCCACTGCCTGATACAGCGGATAAAGCTCCTTCTCATCGACGCGGTCCAGTACAAGCTCATCCTGAAAGTCCTTTCCCCCAGGATTCGAGGTGCGGTTGAGGATGTACATTCCCTTGTCCTCATACGCGAAAGGCAGGACGGAATCACTCCCCATATATGGAGATACGGTGACAGCATCAGCCTTCCAGCAATCGAATGCCTCACGAGCATAGTTCTCGCTCGATTTCGCTATGTCACCGCGCTTGCTGTCGAGGATTACTGGAATCGAGGGGAAATAGGTCTCAAGCAGCTCAAGCACATCAACAAGTGCGAGAGAGCCAGAGAAGTCCTCCGATCTTGGATCATCCAGCGACTGATAGTATCCGATGTTCGGCTTGAAGGCCGATGGCGAGATCCCCTCCAGCCTCATGCGGCGGAAAAGCTCTGAGAAATACGAGCCGATGCGCTCACGGACCGGAGCCTCCGACTCAGGAAGCACTGACAGCACGGGATCAAGTCCCATGCATACGATGTTCCCAGCCTCCTTGGCGCTCTCACGCAGCCTGTCAATATAGCTCATGCCTTGACCTCCCTAGGGAATCCCCTCTTCTCTCCCCAGCCGAACGGATCGGTGCGCCACTCATGGAGAGCCGCGGCGGAATCTGATGAGATATACCCGGTCTCCTCGGCTGTGCGTACCATGACATCATAGGAAAGGATGGTGTGGAACACGCACGGTGGATTCAGGGCAGCGAAAGCATCCTCTGCGGTCTTGAAGCCATAGGTGAAGATCGCGAGGCAGAGATCGCACCTGCCGCCAGCGGCCCTGACGGCCTCCACGGCCTTGAGCGAGGAGGAGCCGGTAGAGATCAGGTCCTCGATCAGGAGGACGTTCTTGCCCTCATACGACCCGCTCTGGCCCAGGCCCTCGATCTGATGCCCCAGCCCATGGTCCTTCGATGAGGAACGGACATATGAGAGAGGCTTGTAGAGCATATCCGCAAGGCTCGTGGCATGTGGAATGCCAGCGGTAGCCGTACCGGCGACATTATCTACCTGCACGCCCAGCGAATCGATGATGTCGGCAAAGGCATCACGGATCAGAGCCCTGTACTTAGGCTCCGCAAGGAACTGCCTGTTATCATTATAGATCGGCATACGATAGCCTGAGACCCATGTAAACGGATTCTCCGGAGAAAGCCTGATGGCTCCAAGCTCAAACGCGCCCTTAGCAAGTATAGGGCCATAGTATTCAGTGATCTCTTCTAGTTTCTTCATATTCCCCTCAATCATACCATCGAATCAGTGCTTTTTCCAAATTTCCTTGAAGGAATGGAAGCGTCCGCAGTAGGCACATGCGAAATGCCCGTCAGGCGTCCTGTAGAACGATGCCGGCACGCCCTCGCCATTGATAGGATTGGATATGCAGGCGTCGTTCTGGCACGACAGGTCATCGAAGTTGTAGATGCGAGGAGGCATGTGCGTCCTGTACTTCTCCACTACGCGGCCATCCTTGATGATGTTGAGCGTGCAGTGCGGAGCGACTGCGGCAAGGCGCTTGAGGTCCCTTCTCTCAAGCTTCCTGGCACCCGGACGGAATATGATGCCCTTATACCTGCCATCCGATCCTGTGGATATCCACTCGCCGCCCTTGCCGTCATCAAGGCCGAGAACGGAGGAGATGAGGCGCATATGCGAGCGTATCTCACCTGGCTCATCACCCTTGCAGATATGGTCTATCACGATGCCATCGGAGATCGGGCGTACGCCCTCCGAGTAGTTCTTATCCTTCTTGCTGCCGCTTGGCTCGACCTGGATTATGTACTCCTCTGTCCTCAGGTCCGAGTCATGCTCGCCAGGCACCGGCACATAGTCATCGCCGATCCTGCCAGCGATAAGCGATAGAAGGACCATGCGGCAGTACATGCCGTTGATGGCCTGCCTCTCCCAGCCATTGAGGCTCGTCTTATCGAGCCAGGTCGGGATCGTCGGATGCTCCTTATGGCGCGGGAGCGGATGGTAGAACTTGGTATCAGGAAGGAGGTATGGCAGGAAGTCCTTGCGGAACGTGATCGCCTCACGAAGGATATCCTGCTTCTGGAGTATCCTCTCGCCCATCCTTTCAAGCTGCGGGCGGGTGAAGTACCAGAGCTTCGCGATACTGCCTCCCTTCAGATACTCCTCGATAGATGGATAGAGCGAGACCTCAAAGCCATTCTCCCTCATCTTCTCGATATAGCTTTCAGGCATCATCAGCTCATCAGGAGCGATGAGATCGACCTTGACGTGATCGAATATCTTTAGCCCATCGGCCTTGGAGTGGACGGTACGGCCATGGTAGAGATCTCCGACAAGCGCGACATGGATGCTGTCGAAGGACATATCGAGATCCTCAAGGAAGGAGAACTCATCAAGAAGCTCCTGCGTCGGATGCTCATGCTTACCGTCTCCTGCGTTGATGAACGCAGGACGATACGGCAGGCCATTGCGCTCTGCATACTCGGAACACTCCTCGGAAAGCCACTTCGTAAGCCCTTCGACGCGGCTGCGGACGATGAAGATCGAATTGCTGTATCCCGAGAGCATGTTGAAGGTATCAGCATAGCTCTCGCCCTTGTTTATGGATGAGGATGATGACATCAGCTCCGAGACCTTGGCATGATGAAACTTAGCAGCATTGCGGAACGACTCCTTGGTCCTCGTGCTATCCTCAAGGAACACCTCGTAGATCCCGAAATCCGGATCGTTGATGCGGAAGGCATCCATCGTCTTCTCATCTCCATCAAGGATCGCCTTCTTCAGCTCATAGACCTTCTTGAAGAAATACCGCCTCTCATTGATCGAGAAGTCCTCGATGACACAGAGAGATCTTGAGGCAAATACGTTCATCTACATCCTCCTGACATGAAAAAAGCCGGATAATACCCGGCATGAACCAACCAAAATGAAACACTTAAGCCCGAACCTTCCATCCGCTACTGAAATAGCTAGCTGACCGGTCATCCGAGCCTCCTTCGGGAGAGGATATCAGAAGCGAAATGCTATGTCCATAGCTCAAAGGACCTTTATAGGAAACCACGATTTTCTATAACGATCACCATCGATCTTTATAAAAAAGCCCCATTTTCTATAAAGATTCATCCTCTACCCTCAAGGAATCGGTATCCGAATCAGCAAGAAGCCTCATCATGCTCACATTCACATAATAGCTATCTCGTCCCAGACGGATCTTATCAAGGAGGTTATCTACCACAAGCGCATCAAGGTACTTCCGCGCCGTAAGATATGAAACGCCCAGCCTATCCTTCAATATGCTTATCCTCGTATATGGATAGGAGAACAATGTATTAATCAGATCCTGGCTATAGAATGAAGGATGACTGTCTCTTATCCTATGCTTGTATTCTTCCATCATGTTCCGCAATGATGTAATCAACGCGCTTGTCAGCCTAGAGGTACGGATTATCCCATCAAGCATGAAAAGGACATATCCTTCCCATTGTTCCCGGCTACCCTGAACCCTGACAGATTGCAGATACCTGTAATAAAGTCCCTTGTTTATGTTTATGTATCTAGACAGGTAAAGAACCGGATAATCCAGCAATCCCTCATGCAGCAAGTAGATGATATTCAATATCCTTCCAGTCCTTCCATTACCATCATAGAATGGATGTATACTCTCGAACTGGTAATGCAGGATAGCCATCTTAACCAAGGGATCAGCGGTCCATGCCGAATCATCATTGAAGAACAAGAGGAAATTATCCATCAGCTCTGGAATCTCATTAGGCATGGGCGGTTCATAGACTATCTCATTCGTCCTATCATTGACCAATGCTGTCCCAGGCAGCTTTCTCAGCCCTGCATTATTAAGCTCGATCGCTGCCTGTATCTCCTCAATGCAGCCAAGGGAAAGGACTCCCTTCTGCTTGTAGCTATGGAATCCACGCATTATCGCATCAACATAATGAAGGACCTCTTTCGTAGCAGGCTTCACCTCATTGAACTCCGGATTAGCAATAGCCGTATATATATCTGCATGGGTCGTGATTATATTCTCGATCTCAGAGCTATCCTTTGCTTCCTGCAATGCAAGGGTATGCACAAGCACGGCTTGATTCGGGAGAGAGCCACATATGCCATTGAGAAGAGCCAGCTCCCTATGCGCGGTTATCAGCTTCTTCAAGATAGGAGTCGTATCAAAATCTAATAGAATAGGCAATTTATCCATAATCAGAACCGTTTTACATAAGTAAAAGGCAAAGAAAGCACGAAGTCAATAATTTTTATAAATATACATATAAAAATATAAATGAAAATCTAATTTATATACTTATAACCCTTTAGACGTAATCTCAGCGTATATCTACCCCTACCATCCTCACTATCGCCAATGCCTGAGACACATCAAGATGGGCACCACGCAGTTCCCTGAGATTCTCAGAGAGCGCTATCCCATCTATATCCGCATCCCCTAGATCCACATCCGCAAGCATCGTAGAGCGGAACGATGAGCGGACAAGGGAACAACCGGAAAACGAGAGGCCATCGACCTTGCACTCGGAGAATGAAGAATCAGATAGGTCACAACCCGTGATGCGAACACTCTTTAGAGATGAGGAGTCGAATGATGAGTAGATAAGCGATGAATCCTCGATCGTGAGGGATCGTATGCGCGCTCTGGCAAATGATGCGCCAGTAAGGCGGCAATCCCTTATGGTCACACGCAGAAATGATGATGAGGAGAAATCAACGGAAGATAGATCGCAGGAATCGAATATGACATCGGTCAGGGCCGAATCATAGAATGAAGCGGAAGGAAATGAGCATGAGGTGAATTCGGAATCCCTGATGATGCATCTTGAGAAATCCTCTCCCGGGATGGAAAGGGCGGACAGGGAAAGACCTGAGGCTTCCCCCTCTTCCTCAAGCACACGTCTCAGCTCATCCATCAGCGGGAGTGACGCTCCTTAAGCACCTCCACGACCTCGGCAAGCGTCGAATCCTTCTGCGCGAGCAGCACGAGGAAGTGATACATCAGATCGGCAGCCTCACCGAGGAACAGCTCCTTATCATCATCCTTGGACTCTATGATAAGCTCGACAGCCTCCTCTCCGACCTTCTGGGCGATCTTGTTAAGCCCCCTTGAGAACAGATGGTTCGTGTATGATCCCTCAACCGGATTGGTACGCCTGTCCTTGATGACGGACTCAAGATAGAAGAGAAACTCCGATGATGACAGCTCGGATGGCTCATTCTCCTCACCGAAGCATGTATCGGCACCGGTATGGCATACGGGGCCTGAGGGTATAGCCTTCACGAGCAGGGTGTCGCCATCGCAGTCAGCCAGGATCTCCCTGACCTTCAGGAAATTCCCGCTTGTCTCTCCCTTGGTCCATATGCGTCCGCGCGAACGCGAGAAGAACGTGACAAGCCCCCTATCAAGCGTCAGCTTATACGCTTCCTCGTTCATGTAGCCAAGCATCAGGACCCTGCGGGTAACAGCATCCTGAACAACAGCTGGAACTAGCCCACCCCCCTTGGAAAAATCAATCGTCATCCTCTACCTTCCCATCCTGACCGGAATACCGCTCTCCCTGAGATACTCCTTAAGCTCGGGGATATCTATCTCATGGAAATGGAAGACGGAGGCTGCTAAGGCGGCATCTGCCATCCCTTCCACGAAGACTTCCCTGAAATCAGCCATAGTCCCAGCACCGCCTGAAGCGATTACCGGAATACTGATATTACCGCTGATTACGCGGGTTAAGTCAACAGCAAAACCGCCTTTTGTCCCATCAGCATCCATAGACGTGACAAGAATTTCCCCGCATCCTCTATTCTCTGCCTCGCGCGCCCACGAGAGAGCGTCGATGCCCGTAGGCGTCCTTCCTCCATCCACCACGGTCTCATAACCTGATGCCATCGCAGGGTTAGATACCGCATCGAGGGCAAGGACGACGCACTGTGATCCGAAACGCCGGGCAAGGGTATCTATAAGGGAAGGAGAACGTACGGCAGCGCTGTTCACGGAGATCTTGTCGGCCCCTGCGGATAGTATCCTGTCCACATCATCCTCGCTCCTGATGCCACCGCCGACGGTGAATGGTATCGATATCCTATCGGAGACAGATCGTACCAGCTCTGTCATCGTCCCCCTGTTCTCCACCGTCGCCGTTATATCAAGAAAGACAAGCTCATCAGCTCCGGTGCGGCTATACAGCTCAGCAAGCTCCACGGCTGAGCCTGCATCCCTGAGGTCGACGAAGTTCACGCCCTTGACGGTACGACCGTCCTTCACGTCAAGGCATGGTATGATCCTCTTGGCTAACATTCGGCCTCCTTCATATCAGAGATCGTGATGCGTCCCTCATAATACGCCTTGCCCACGATAGCACCATGGCATCCGGCATCGCGCAGGGCTAGCAGATCCTCCTTCGAGGAAACTCCTCCCGAGGCGATAAGGCGGAGCGAAGGAAGCGAGGAAAGCAATTCCTTATATAACCCTATGGAAGGGCCTGAGAGCATCCCATCGCGATCTATATCGGTAACCACCGCGATATCGATACCGGATAAAAGATAGCTAGATAGGAATGAAACTATATCAATGGAAGTATCCTCGCTCCACCCAGAGACAGCGATGCTCCTTCCTCGGACATCGGCGCTGAGTATGATACGCCTAGGAAAGAGAGAGGCCCATCGCCTCACCTCCTTCCCATCCTTTACTGCCATAGAGCCAACATTGACAGCAGAGGCCCCTGCATCGAGGGCCCGCCTCACATCCTCCTCCTTCCTTATGCCACCGCCGAAATCGATGGAGAGGGAGGTATTGCAGGCAATCTTCTCAAGCACATCCAGATTCCTGCCCTGTCCCTTCGCCCCATCAAGATCAACGAGATGTAGTGACGTAAGACCTCCATCCTCAAAGCGCTTAGCCGCGTCCAGAGGAGCAAGCCCGTAACCCTTCTCCTTCGAATAATCGCCCTTTTCCAGCCGCACGAGGCGGCCTCCTATCAGATCGATCGCGGGAATTACCTTCATCAAGCCTCCAGGAATGACCGGAGTATCCGCTCCCCGGCATCGCCGCTCTTCTCCGGATGGAACTGCGTCAGGAAGAAATTATCCTTCTCCAGCGCCGCGGAGAACTCAAGCCCGTCATATTCGCATACCGCGCTGGTATATTCAGAGACAGGGACATAGTATGAATGCACGAAGTACATATACTCTCCTTCCGCCACGTCCCGGAACAATGGCCCCTTCAATGAAGAGATGATATTCCAGCCCATATGAGGGATCTTGAATCCCCGGCCTTCCGGGAAGCGCAGGACAGGGGTGGGTATCACGCCAAGGCCATCGGTATCCCCCTCCTCTGAATGAGTACACATCAGCTGCATCCCAAGGCAGATGCCGAGGAACGGCTGACGGAGCGAGCCTATCGTGTCGATAAGCCCTGAAGCCGAGAGCGAGGCCATGGCGCTAGATGCCTCTCCGACACCGGGAAATATCACATGGTCAGCGGCCTTTATCACAACAGGGTCAGAGGTAAGCGTCCCTTCAGCCCCCAACCTGCCAAGAGCAGAAAGAACGGAACGAACGTTCCCCGCCCCATACCGTATCACAGCGATCATAGCACCCCCTTGGTCGAGGAGACGGAATCATCACCGGGAATGCGCTTAACGGCCTTCCGCAACGCCCTAGCAAACGCCTTGAACACAGCCTCCGCCGTATGATGGCTGTCTCCTCCCCTTGTAGCGGATACATATATATTGCATCTCGCGGCAGAGGAGAAGGAACGGAAGAAATGGCGGAAAAGCTCAGTGGGGAACGAGCCGACGTAATCCATCGTGAACACGACATCCCACATCAGCTCATCACGGCCGGAGAAATCGATGGCCACCGTCGCCGCCGTATCATCCATAGGGACGATCTCGAAGCCATAGCGCTCTATGCCACGCTTCTCTCCCAGCGCCTCAAGCACCGCAGAGCCAAGGGCAAGCGCCGTATCCTCCACCGTATGATGCTCATCGACGTAAAGGTCCCCCTCCACCTCCCCTGAGATATCACAGCGTGAGTGCCTCACCACCTGATCGAGCATATGATCGAAGAATCCTATCCCTGTGTGGATATGCCCTTCCCCTGTTCCATCCAGATCGACGCTTATGGAGATATCGGTCTCCTTGGTAGTACGTCTGACAGAGGCTTTTCTATGCTCCTTCACCTCTGAGCAGGTAAGGAACGACGCGATCGCGATCCAGCTATCGGTCTTCAGGGCAACCGTGTCCTCAAGATCCGAGGGGATCCCCTCCTCGCTGTCCGTGTACCATATCCCCCTAGCTCCAAGCCTCTGTGCGAGGATCATATCGGTGAGCCTGTCACCGATCATGAAGGACGAGGCAAGGTCATAGGAGCCGTCCATATAATCCTCAAGCATCGCCGTACCGGGCTTCCTTCCGGGGCAGTTATCCTCAGGAAGCGAGAAGTCTATATTCACATCATCGAACACGATACCCTCGCCTCGGAGCGTGGAGAATATCCTCTCAGCCGGCCCCGCAAATGACTCGAACGGATAGGAATGAGTCCCGACTCCATCCTGATTAGAGACCATCACCAGCTCATAGTCAGTCCGCCTTCCTATCTCACGGAGAGCCTCGAAGACATGGGGCATGTATATTATCTTCTCGAAGCTGTCGATCTGATCCTCTATCACGATCACGCCATCGCGGTCGATGAAGAGGGCCTTCTTCCTATATCCTGAATCCACTGAGGACCTCCATGACCTTATCATTATCAGAGAGGCTACTGACGGAGAACCTCAGGCAGCCCGTGAGGATAGGATCATCGGCATAGCTACGGACGATGATGCGGTTGGCAAGGAGATGCTCATAGAGCTTCCCGGCTTCCGGCGTGCGGAATAGAAGGAAGTTCGTGACTGACGGGAAGACCTCGGTCACATAAGGAAGCGTCTTGAGGAACGCCGCCATGCGCTCACGCTCCGAGACCGCCTCACTGACTAGCTCCCGGACCTCGTCCTGACGCCTGAGCATCTCCATCGCGGCATCCTGTGAAAGCCTGGAGACATTGTATGGTGCCTTGGCCTTCATGACAGCCTCTATGACCTCCTCGCATCCTACTATGATACCGACACGCGCCCCCGCAAGCGCCCAAGCCTTGGACATGGTACGGAATACGATGATCCTAGGATTCTCCATTATCCGCTTCCATAGTCCATCTGTGCCAGTGAAGTCGATATAAGCCTCATCGATTACCGTAATGCCCTTGTTATGCTCGGCGATGCGGAGGATATCGTCCTCAGGATAGAGGATGCCGGTCGGATTGTTAGGAGAGCATATGAAGACCAGCTTTGGACTCTTCTCATCGATCTCCGCAAGCATCCTCTCGACATCGAGCATGTAATCAGCCCTCTGCGGCACATTGATCGTCCTGACGCTGTTGAGCGAGGCGAATATCCCATACTCGCCGAAGGTAGGATCAGAGACCATCACCGAATCCCTGCCGGGACGGCAGAATATCCTGATGATCAGGTCTATGGCCTCATCGGAGCCATTGGTTATGGCCGTCATCTTCCAAGGCAGTCCGATGACGCGCTCTATCTCCTTGCGAAGCTCCACGCACTGAGGATCCGGGTACCTGTTCACGCCATCATTGCCTCCGAGCCATGACTCGTTGGCATCGAGGAGGATATCAAGCGGCCCCTCGTATCCATCGCGTACGGTAAGATACGGCACGAGCGTCCGTATCTGCTCATTCATCAGGTCTGCTATCTCACTCATATACTCATCCTCCTTACTGCGGCTGCTTCCTTATGCGCGGCCAGTCCCTCGGCCCCTGCCATCTCCTCGACTATCGGGGCAAGCCCCGCTATGCCTTCCTGCGTCAGTCGCTGTACCGTTATCTTCTTCAGGAATGAATCCAAGGATACCCCTGAAGAGGAGCGGGCCCATCCTGAGGTCGGCAGCGTGTGATTCGTCCCCGAGGCATAGTCCCCTGCGGACTCAGGAGAGTACGGGCCGAGGAACACCGAACCAGCGTTCCTCACCCCATCCATGATCCTATCGGGATCTGATGTATTGATAATAAGATGCTCCGGCGCATACTCGTTTATAGCATCTATGAGCGCCTCATCGCTATATACGGGGAATGCCGCGGAATGGGAAAGAGATGGCAATACATACTCCCTCCGTCCGAGCTTCTCGCATTCCGCCTCCAGCTCACGCTCTATAGCCTCATATATCCCTCTTGCCTCCTCCTCGCTCTCCGCGCGGATGGCAAGCATCACCTGACTGTCCTTGCCATGCTCTGCCTGAGACAGGAGATCGGTGGCGGCGAAGAGCGGATCGGAGCTTCTATCAACGGCGACCATGACCTCCGAAGGTCCAGCGATCATATCTATGGCTACCGTCGATGAGACGAGCATCTTGGCTGTAGTGACATACCTGTTGCCTGGTCCGAAGATCTTATCGCGCCGCTCTACGCTCTCCGTGCCATAGGCAAACGCCGCGATGGCCTGCGCGCCGCCGATCTTAAGTATCCTGCCGACGCCGGAGATCCTCGCGGCATAGAGTATGGCTGGATTCACCACGCCATCCTTAGCAGGAGTAGCCAGCATGATATCCCTGCACCCCGCGACAGAGGCCGGAACAGCAAGCATCAGCACCGTAGAGAACAGAGGAGCCGTCCCACCGGGGATATAAAGGCCCACGCGGTCTATCGGGACGATCTTCCTGGAGCATACGACTCCGGGAGCGGTCTCTACGCTCTCGCCCTTAGGCATCTGAGCAGAATGGAACGCAAGGATATTCCTCCTTGCCGCCTCCATTGCCTCCTTCAGCGACGCAGGAAGGGCTCTCTCCGCCTCATCAAGCTCCGCGTCGCTCACGAAAAGGGAATCAGGGCGACTGCCATCGAAGCGCTCTGACAGGCTGAGGAGCGCCTCATCGCCGCCACGCCTTACCTCATCGATTATCTCCTGCACTGATGCGATGATATCATCACGGCCCTCTTCCGGCCTCTTCAGTATCTCATCTGAGAATCCACAGTATCGCAGCAGCATGTCTCACTCCGTCATCTTCTCTATGTTCATCACGAGTATTCCCTCCGCTCCGATCTCCCGGAGACTCTCGAATACAGACCAGAACCGCTCCTCGTCCACCGCAGACTGCACCGATATCCAATCCCGGTCCATGAGTGGCGTTACCGTAGGGCTCTTCATGCCGCCGATGATCAGGGCAGCCTCATCGAGCCTGTCCTTGGGAAGGTTGAAGAGGATATACTTCTTCTTCCTCGCCATCATCACCGCGTCTACCCTCTCCATCAGACGATAGAGCGTCCGCTTCTTCTCCTCTGTCATATCAGGGCGGGCTATCATCACGGCAGAGGAGCGGTAGATGCACTCGGCCTCCACGAGTCCGTTCATCCGCAAGGTCGTTCCTGTAGAGACGAGATCCGCAATAGCATCCGCCACGCCGATCTGCACCGTTATCTCCACGGAGCCGGAAACGACAACCAGCTCCGCATTGACCCCAGCCTTATCAAGGACGCTACGGAGGATACGAGGATAGGAGGTGGCTATGCGCTTGCCCTCAAGGGACTTGAGTCCCTTATAGTCAAAGGACGAAGGCACGGCGATCGACAGGCGGCAGGAAGCGAACCTCAGATCCCTCACGACCTCAAGCTCAAGCCCGGTCTCATCGTACTCATTGCGTCCGACGATACCGATATCGGCAACGCCATCGGAGACATAGCGCGGGATATCATCATCACGCACGAACAGGAACTCAAGGGGGAAGTTATCGGCGACCTCCCTAAGCACCCTGGAGTCTGTCCCGAAGTCGATCCCGCACTGCCTGATGATATCAAGGCTCTTCTCAGAGAGCCTTCCGCTCTTCTGGATCGCTATGCTAAGCATCTCGCTCATACGCCCTCCTTAACGAAAAAAGGCCTCCGCCAAAGGGAGACCTCGATATACAAGAAACCCATCATGGCATGATTGCATGACTAGCAAGCATGATGATGGTGTACGTTTCTGTTCATGCTCAGACGATAACCCAGCCGCGAGGCATGGTCAATAGAAGAGGAAGGCAGAAATGAGAATCAATGCAAATCCATTCAGAACCAAGATACTGAATCTGCGGATCTCATATTAATTAAACAAGATTCTCTTATGCAAACGAAAAACGTAGAATTCTACGCTTTTAGTTCAGATGATATCTCCCTTATCCATCTTGCTGAGCCTATGCTGGAAGATAAGGCTGCTGACTGCGGCGAATATCATCACAGCTCCTGAAGCTAACAAAATCGCGGCAAATAGCGTCATCACCACCGAGCCCACGAAGCCTGGGAACATGAAGAGGATGATCGCGAAGAGGAATGAGAGGACGGCCTCAAGGCCCAGGGACCCGAACATCATCCCAAGCCTCGAAAGCGCCATGCAGTTGATGAAGTTGAAGATGCCGGTAAGGAGGAAATCAGATGCGATGATATAGATGACCACCGTCAGGAGAAGGGTCGGACGCATGAAGGCTATCAGTATGACCACGAGACCCAGGATGATGTTGACAACCGTCTTTATCCCATCGATCGTCCGTACAGCCGGTGAGAATATAGAACGATAGCGCATCAGGGAGACAAGCGACCTCACTCCATCGAACACGATATATATTCCCAGTATAACCATCACCACGGCCTGGAAATCATCAGGACGTACTATCATATAGATACCGACAAAGAGCATCAGAGCGCCGGAAAATGCAAGTGGAAATACCTTTCTCATACTCAGATTATCCACCAAAGCCACGATTTCTGCTACCATCATCACATGCCAAGACACCTTCTCTTCGACGCAGACGGAACGCTATATGACTTCAAGGCCAGCGAGGAGTATGCCCTCTCAAGGCTCTTCGCCTCACTGGACATCCCCTACACTCCTGAATACATAGATATCTACCATCATGAGAATGATATCTGCTGGCACATGTTCGAGCGCGGGGAGATGACGATCGATGAGCTTAAAAGCGCACGCTTCAGAATGTTCTTCGAACGCATGAACCTCCCGTACGATGCCATCAAGGCAGGAGAAGATTACACGGTATTCCTCGGAGAAGCTGGCTTCATGCTCCCAGGTGCAACAGAATTCATAAAAACAATAACAAAGGACTACGATGCCTCGATCATCACGAACGGCATAGCCTACACACAGCACAAGCGCTTCCAGATGACAGACACCGAAAAGTACTTCAAGCACGTCTTCATCAGCGAGGAGCTTGGATACCAGAAGCCCGACAAGCGCTTCTTCGACATAGTTCTCAGCCACCTCAACCTCTCCCCCAGCGACTGCATTGTTATTGGGGATGGCCAGAAGAGCGATATAGAAGGCGCAAGGAACGCCGGAATAGAAAGCATCTTCATCAGCTTCTACGGCAAGACCTGCCCAGAGGCAGACCACAGCGTCACATCATATGAGGAGCTTGAGAGACTTATCCGAGAGCTATGCTGACAAGAGAGACACAGCGAGAGATCAATGAGATAGCCGAAAGAGCTATCCGTAATAATATCATCACAAAGCATCACCGCTTTATCCTCACCACTGCCCTGCAGCAGATGAAGGAGAAGAGTCCAGATCTCGATCTAAGCGTACTGACAGATGAAGAGATAAGAAGGATAGCATTCCATAGATGAAAACTTCGCAAATGCGAAAAATTCCACTATGAAAACAGAAGAGGCACAGCCTAAGCCATGCCTCCACCACGGCATATCGTCTCCGATAGTCCCTGACAGTATAGGCATTGAGCCCTGTTATAGTTGCCGTCCTCTTATACCCGTTTCCCTGTTCGAAGAGTTCCAGGCATTCCTTTCTCTTTTCTTCGGGAATACGTTGACGGCAATTGTCCTTACGTTTTCCCATCTTCTCCTCCCTATCGAGAAGAGCCCCGCTCTCGCAGGGCCCTCAATCCCCTATAAGGAAGGGAGATTATTTTGCGATTGTGATTGCGACAGCAGGGCTGACCATAGTTGAATCATCAACAAGAACTGCCTTCACATTATATGTGCCGCTTGCACCTTCAGGAATCACAGGAGGATCAAGCTCAAATGCTGTTGAAGCAAGCTCCTCTGTTACACCAGACTCATATGTAGCAGTCACCTTAATATCAGCCTTATTTATTGTTGCCCCAGCAGCGACACCAGTAGCGGTAGTAGAACCACTCCTAACCTCTGCAGCAATTGACTTGATTTCATCAGCCGTAATCTTGATATCAACAGAGACTGTCGGGTATGTTGTCTGTCCCTCTGTGTATGCAACAGTTACCGCATAAGTACCTGCTGAGCCGTAAATATCATCGTCCTCAGCAGCATTCTTTACAAACAGCCCCTCAGGAGTCGTAAACACAAGCGCTGCACTCTTCGTAAGAGGAGTCGTTTCTACATAACCACTCTGAAGCTTCTTATAGACATTAACAAGTTCTGT
Organism: uncultured Spirochaetales bacterium; assembly: GCA_949299185.1. Classification (GTDB taxonomy): domain Bacteria; phylum Spirochaetota; class Spirochaetia; order Sphaerochaetales; family Sphaerochaetaceae; genus Ornithospirochaeta. The sequence continues at coordinate 118,594 of CASFZR010000001.1, read as the reverse complement.
ATAATCGCCCGTAACAGCCTTATCATTAGCCGCTGCACGTGAATAAATCACTGCATCTTCATCAATAAGCTTAGCCTCAATGCCGACAACCGGATCAGCAACGACATTGATCTTGACAGTAGAATTATCAGTCTGAGCAGTACCACCAACAGCTGTAGTGAATGTCAGAGCCTTATTATTTCCTACGGAATCAACAACAGTTGCAAAGTCTACCGTGTATTCACCATAAGAAAGGGTCTTTGATGTACCATTATTATAAGTAACGGTTACGGTATAGTTATCTGACTTAAAATCAAAATCCTTATCATCAGAACCTACATAGTAATCCTCACTTGTAGATGGGCCTGACACCTTCAGACTCTTGGCATCCAGTTCAAAAGCATCATATACAAGATCGGTAATCTTCATTCCCTTGTACGTTACATTGGTAAGATCAAGAACTTTTCTTCCCGCAGTACTGTCAGCCACAAGCTCGGCAGAGTTAACAACAACGATATCCTCGACAGGAATATCAACTACATTACCCTGATTATCTTCTCCAACAAGACCGAAATCAGCAAGATCTACAGTCTCGCCAGTAAGGTACTGAGGAATCGTAGTTGCATAGATTGTGGTTACCTGACCAACAGAAGGCTCGTCCGGTGTGCTGTTATCACAAGCCGCAAAACCAAACAATACGGCCAGTGAAAGAACAAGAATCATGATTTTTTTCATAATTTCCAAAATCCTCCGAAAGTTTATGACTTAAGGCTATCCCCCCCCTAAGGCTTTTGTCAAGTAGTTTTTTGATTTGTCGATTAATATCGAGGATTTTGGTTATTTCTTTTAAATAAATGCAATTAGCATGATTTTCAGGAAATTTTGTAACAAATATCCTGAAATGGTGTTATGCGGTTAAATCGACAGTCAGTCGATCACATCGATGAGATGGACATCGAAGATGAGGAGGGAGTTGGGCCCCACAGCCCCTGCAGTCATATCCCCATAGCCAAGCTCTGGAGGAACCCAGAAACGGTACGTGTCCCCTTCCCTCATGAGCCTTATTCCCTCAGCGAATCCTGGGATGACCCCAGAGAGAGAGAAGCGAGAGCTACGGCCTCTCTCGTATGAAGAGTCAGCAATGCTTCCATCAAGAAGCGTTAGCTGATAGTCCACCTCCACATCATCCGCGTCCTCTGCGCTTTCACCGGTTCCTCTCTCAAGAATCTCATACTGCAACCCTGACGGCGTGGTGAATACTCCGCTTCTCATACCATTGGCGGCAAGGAAATCATTAGCTGCGGTAAGGTTCGCGCTAGCAACCTCAGCCATAGCCGCCGCACGGGCCTCCAATAGCTGCTGCTGGAACTCAACCACCGCCTGATTCATCTCCGTGGTACTCATTGCCTGGTTGCCCTCAGCATAGTCCATAGCGCCTCTTGCGACATACTCGAAGCTTATATCCCCATAGTCCCTTTCTGCTGACGCTGAAAGAAGATAGCCAAATGCGTAGCTGAACCTCTCCTCAAGCGATCTAGGTGCAGGAAGATCAAAGTCAGAAGCATCTGCAGAGATCACCTCTGCATCCTTCTCGCAGGATATGATAAGCATCAGTGCAGTGATTATCAGAAGAAAACGGCGCATAAGAGAAAGATACCCTATTGATGATATGCTGTCTATCACACGTCGAAGAATATGATATATATTCAGAAAGTAGGAAAATAAGATATTAGGAGCAACCATGATCATAGAGCTACGCCAGAAATCACAGATAACCATTCCTAAGGAGATCATCAGGAAGCTTGGACTCAAGGAAGGAGATTCCTTTGACATTACCATTGAAGATGGGGCAATCAGGTTGACTCCGGTTGCTATCTATTCACGGAAATACGTTAACGAACTTAAGAATGAGATCAGAGAAATCAAGGAGAAGATCGCCTCTGGAACACAGCCTGTATTCGATAACATCGATGATCTATTCTCTGAGCTAGATAGGAAATAATCACCTCCTACTGCATATTGCGATTACTGATGCTGTCACGCCAGAGAGCATGAATACCATACGGATGGGAATAATGTCGGCAAGAGGGCCGAAGAGAATCATGCCCAGGGGAAGGGCTACAGAGGAAGAGGCAGAGAGAAGCGCCATTACACGTCCCATCATACTCTCCTCGGTCCTTGACTGCACCTCAGCGTTCAGAAGAGCGGTGTATGACGGCGTGGAGATTCCTATGATCGCGTTGAGGATGATGTATGGGACAATACCTCTTATCGTTCCCACCAGAATGAGGCAGAGGCCATAGAGCATAAGCGCTATCCCATACCCTCTCCTTCCCTTCAGCTTATCACCAATGGATGCTATCAGAAGGCCTCCAGTTATCATTCCCGCGCTGTATGATATCTCCGAGATAGAGAGAAGCGCTGAGGAGGCATCATACTCCCTTGAGAGGAGAAGAGGCGTCAGGAACGCGCCGGGGCTTATGGAAAAGACAGCAACCGCGTTGAAGATGATCAGCTTCAGCAGGCTGCTGTCTTCACGGCAGTACCTCAGGCCGCTCAGGAGGTCTATACGCTCCCCTGCCTTTATTCCAGGAAGCCTCTGAAACAGCAGGGATGCGATGGCGATGAGAGCAGTCGATGCATCGAATATTATTGCATAGATCAAGCCATAGGATGATGAGTATAGAAGAGCCGCCAAAGCCGGAGATAGCAGCATCATGACCGAAGACATGAGCCCCTTGATGCCATTTGCCCTGACAAGCCTTTCCTCCGGCACGAAAAGAGGAAGGACCGCATCATAGGCAGGAGCCTGTATCCCCTGCGCGGCAGAACGTACAAGAATCATCGGGAACACCACGGTTATGTTCCCAGAAAGGACAGCAGGAAGCATCAAGAGGGCCGCAGCCCCAGAGAGGCCATCGGAGAGCATTATCACAAGCTTCTTCGAATATCTGTCGAGAAGCGGCCCTATAAGAAGAGAGACTATGATCTGCGGCAGGAAACCCAGAAGCGTCGTAAGGAGCATCATGCTTCCGGAGCCATATGAGAACACCACCGTCCAGATGATGGCGAACTGCAGTATCGATGAACCCAGTAGCGAGACAGACTGAGGAATCAGGAAGCGGAGGAATCTACCCACGATATACCCGGCCGAGGCTGTCTATGACGCAGAACACAGGGAAGTCCTCGACCTCCAGGCGGAGAAGCGCCTCCGGTCCCAGCTCAGGATAGGCGACTATCTCAGACTTTCTGATACATGAGGAGTACAATGCGCCACAGCCGCCATACGCCTGCAGATAAAGTCCATGATTGCGCTCTATTGAGGCCCTTACCTCCTCTGCTCTCGGCCCCTTGCCGATCATTACCTTAAGGCCATGGTCAGCAAGAAGAGGAGAGAACGGATCCATCCTCGCGCTCGTTGTAGGGCCTGCGGCGCCAAGGGCGAAGCCCTCAGGGGCGGGAGAAGGCCCCATATAGTAGATCACGCTACCAGCGAAATCGAAAGGAAGTTCCTTTCCTTCCCCTATGAGCGCGGCAAGACGCTTATGCACCTGATCACGTCCCGTGTAGATGACACCGGAGAGAAGAACCTCATCACCGAACTCTATCGATCCTATCGCATCATCGGAATACGGCAGCAGAAGTCTCTTCATAGCTCTCCCTCCTTGAACACCAGGCAGCACTTGCGCTCGGCCCAGCAGTTGACCGTCATCGCGACAGGAAGTCCCGCGATATGCGTAGGCTCAGACAGCACGGAGACCGCAAGAGCGGTATTGTCTCCTCCGAGGCCTCCAGGGCCTATGCCGAGCTTATTGACCTCTGAAAGGATCTTCTCCTCAAGACCTGTATTACCGTCAGAGACGAAGAACGCCTTTTTCGAGAGGAAGGCGGCCCTGTCCATCGTACCACCAACACCGATTCCGAGAATCACCGGAGGACATGGCTTCCCTCCTGCCTTCTCCATCATATCAAGAACGGCAGAGACAACCCCATCCTCACCGGCTGTCGGATTGATCATCCGTACCGAAGAGCAGTTCTCCGAGCCAAAGCCCTTGAGCAGGAAGCGGAGCGTCACGTCAGAACCATCTACCACCTCATAGCTTATGACAGGCGGGAGGTTCGTCCCCGTGTTGATGCGCGAATAGATGGGATCGGATACGACGCTCCTGCGGTAGTACCCCTCCTCCGCGGCCCTCTGGCAGGATCTGCGGATAAGGCTATCGAGATGGCCGATGCTGACACTGCTATCACGGCCTATCGAGGCAAGGCACCAGAACATGCCAGTATCCTGGCAGAGAGGAAGTCCTGTGCGTTCAGCCGCCTTGAGGTTATCGGCAATGGCGTCAAGAGCCGCGCGGCCTCCCCTTCCACGCTCATTGGCCTTAGCCGCAAGCAGCAGCTTCTCCGTCTCATCAGGGAGCTTCCTTATCGCCCTCACAAGAGCATCAGCTATCCTCTTCTCCGCATCCATAGAGATCTCCTTGCCTCGTTCCATGCTCCTCCATCTGCCTCTCAAGGCGAGAGAGGAAGAGCGATTTATCGGGGAACACCCTTGGCGCGATAAGCCTGTGCATCGGCGTCTCGCACACCAGGCGCTGGATGATAGTATCGGGCGAAAGGCGGCGAAGCACAAGCTCCGCATCCTCAAGATAGCGCTCCTCGGATGAGGTAGTAAAATCACCATCAAGGTACTCATCAGCCATCCTGGTTCCGCCTGGAACATGGAGATTATGGATCTTCACTCCCTCACTGCGAACGCCGTTCACCATATCCACGGTACGGATGAAGTCATCCTTCCCTTCCCCTGGAAGCCCTATGATGATATGCGTTGATACCTTGATGCCCTTCTCATGCAGCCTCGATACCGCGTCAGCGTAACAGGCGCTGTCATGTCCCCGTCCGATAGCCTTCAGCGTACTGTCAGAGGCGCTCTGCAGTCCTAGTTCCACCCATACGTCCATCGAGGCGGAGGCATAGGAGGAGAGGAGATCCACCACATCCGGAGGAAGCGTGTCGGGACGCGTGGAGACGATGAACTCCTTATATGTCCCGGTCGAAAGCGCCCTGTCATATATCGCGCGGAGGTTATCCACGGAGTCATAGGTGTTCGTGAATGACTGGAAATAGAGGGAGAAGCCATCTGCGCCATAGCGCCGCTTCAGGAACTCCCTGCCGCGCTCTATCTGGCTCTCGATGGAATCAAGACGGGGAAGAAGGCTGTTGGCGACGCCATCGTCATAGAGGCTGTCGTGATGGAATGAGGACTCCTTCTTCCTATGATACACGGCCACGGCACCGGTACCATCACAGAACGAGCAGCCTCCTCGCCCATCCTTATCACGGTTGGGGCAGGAGAAGCCCCCATCGATACCGATGCGGTAGACAGCGCAGCCGAAGCGACTCTCAAGATATCCCCTATAGCTATTCCAGCGACCCATCACTCTATCGTAATCATGAAGGATACGCGTGGGTGCATCGAAAGGAAAAGCTCACCGCCGATACGGCCGAACGACGTGATGATGCCACCCGACAGATAGCCGCCAAGCTCGATCGTATCAAGGAGGGTGAACGGGATGAGCTGTCCGGTACTCCATGAGGAATCCTTCTCCCTCGCGCCATCCTTATCGAAGGATTCGAAGTAGATGCCGGCATCGACATAGGTCGAGGCAGGAAGAGGCAGCCTCACGCCACCCATGACATAGATATGGTCGGGAGAGATGAGGCCTGTCTTCGTCGCCCTGTAGGCCGCCGCCAGATCCCAGGGACGCCTTATCGTGGAGACCTCGGCATCGACGATGAACTTCAGGAAATCCGTAGGTCCGAACGCACCGTAGATATCGAAGACCATCGAATAGGCAAGGCTCGTGTCAGGGAAATCACCTCCGACAGAGAGCGCGAGGCTCATCTCAAGGCCGTTATCGGCAGCATCGGTGCCTAGATAATCATCATAGACGAATCCAAGGCCTCCGTATGGATACACATCATGGGATGTGCCCAGCGATAGCGACGAGCTGTTCTTACCGGAGATATATGTGTAATCCACGCCGCCGATCAGATCCAGACGGATCTTATCGCGATAGATATAAGCCAGGCCGAAGCGGAGGGTCACACCCGCATCATTGCCGAAGTTGTAGGCCCTCGTCCCAGGGATAGAGAGATAGGACTGCTGCCCGTATTTCAGGCTCAGATCGCCATAGAGGAAGAGGGACTGCATGAACGGAAGGACAAGCCCGCCTTCGATCATTATGCCCTCATCCACGACGATTCCATACTCCAGCCCGAGGTTCGGCAGCAGCGATATGCTTCCGGAGAGCGTGAACTCAGGATCATAGACGAAGAAGATAGCCGTCCCATCATACCTGACGCCTATGCCTCCGGAGAGTCCCAGCGATATGTTTCCCGACATCGTGGGGAACGGGGTGGTATATACCGTGATGATGCCATCGACCACATCGTAAGTGACGCTCTTCAGTCCCTCATGCGTCCTTATATCATCAAGGAAGGCCTCGAACTCGCTGATAGTCTCATAGTCCATCGGCCGCCCCTCGAACGAGACAAGCGTCTCTCTGTAACTTGCAGGAACGCCATTCGGGAGGACCTTCTCGATCACAGGGGTCGGAAGCTCGGAGTAATGCGTGTACTCCATGTCATCCTTATAAGGCGCGAGACGGCGCTCTAGCTCATCGAACACATCCGCGTTCTCAGCCACGGCCTCACGGCCAGCCTCCAGAAGCTCTTCCGTGGACTTCGATCCGAAATCGAGGGCGGAGAATGTACCTACATCCGGCACGATGACCCAGTCTGCGTTCTCATACTGCGCAAGCACTGCCGGGCGCGAGAGATAATCGGTAAAGCCGGTGAAGGCTCCGGAGAGCGTGTGCATATCAGGGACCGAATCAGGATGGACACGCCCGGCATCGGCCACATCGACAGCCAGCACGATATCCGCACCAAGGTCCCTTGCGACATCTATCGGGAGATTATCCTCGGTGCCGCCATCCATGATCCAGCTTCCATCCTCAAGCTGCACGGGAGCGAAGACAAGAGGGATCGCCATCGACGCGCGAAGGGCCTCGAAGAGGGAGCCGGAATCAAAGACCACCTTCCTGTTATTCGTTATATCGGTGCCTATGGCGCGGAAGGCGATCGGAAGATCATCGAAATCCTCCACTTCCATCACCTTCGCGATATAGCGCCTGAGGAACGCGTTGATATACTGATCATCGAGTATCGCGTTCGCGGCTCCGAATCCGGTGGTTCCGAACTCGACAGTAAGCAGGTTCGTCTCAAAATCGGTGAAAGGAGAAGGTATAAGCTCTCGCGGGCGTACCGCATAGAGGTGGAAGATATAGTTCATTATATCGTTCTCGGTGACGATCTCCTCCAGCTCATCCCCATCGTGGCCTGCCGCATAGAGCCCGCCGATCAGGGCGCCGGCACTCGTTCCGAGGACCATGTCAGGAACGATTCCCCGCCTGTCCAGCTCCTGGATTATCGGGATATGCGCAAGTCCCTTCGCCCCGCCGCCGCCAAGCACGAGGGCGAACTTCGGCTTGAAGAAGGATGCCGAAAGAAGCTCAACGGACACAAGCATGACGAAAAGGAAGAAGAGTACGCGCTTTCTCATAATCACTCCAGGACAGATCCTAGGATACCACGATTGCCATTAAGGTACGAGAGCGCATCCATCTCCTTGCGGGCAGGAGGAAGCACCTTCGATACATACAGGTAGCCGCATCCGGTAGCGATCCTCAGCCCCCTTCCCTTCACGGCGTCCACCACCGTGCCAGGAGCCTCAGCGCAAGGCTCTGGGGAATCGAAGGCAGAACCCCAGACACCCGTAAGGTAAAGAGGAGAGCCATCAAGCATCGCGTAGGCCTTAGGCCACGGGCAGCATGCCCTGATGATCGCATGAAGCTCAGACGCGGATCTGGAGAAATCAAGGCGACCGTCCTCCTTGCCGATGAATCCGGTATAGCTAGGCTCGCCTTCCTGCCTTTCCCTCCGCGATGGAGAGAAATCACGCAGGGCCGGAATCACGAGAGAGGGAGCGATCTCCCTTACCATTGCCTCAAGGCTTCCCGTCGTCTCGGTCCCATCAAGGGGAATGACGGTGCGGGCGAAGATAACCCCCTCAACAACGCCGAGAGCGATCTCCTGCAGCGATATTCCCGTCTCACGATCAAGCGACCTGATCGCGGCATAGATCGGCGAGCAGCCCCGATGAAGCGGAAGGAGCGAAGGATGGACATTGAACGTATGGTCGAAGAGCGAGAGGAAGCGAGGCCCGAATATCTTTCCATAGCAGAATGAGAGAAGGGTATCGACACCAAGCTCCCTTACCCTCTCCCTTGCCTCAGTACGGAGCGTCTCCGGTTGATAGACCGGAAGCCCCAGCTCCTCGGCCCTGACCTTCACGGGAGGGGGAATCAGCCCCTTGCCACGCTTTCCCGGAGCATCAGGGGCGGTCAGCACCGCTCCGACCAGCCCTTCCTCATGCAAGGCGGAGAGCAGGTCCAGCGCTATATCTCCCGTAGCCGCGTAAAGTATCCTCACTCAGACCCTCTTCCTGGCCTTGAGCCTGGCCTTGTTCTTCCTCTCATAGGACCTTATGACTGCCTTCTTGTCGTTCTCTGAGAGATGATCGATGTAAAGTACCCCATGTAGATGATCGTTCTCATGCTGGATGACGCGGGCAAGGAGCCCGTCTGCCTTGAGCGTGAATGGCTTACCATCAAGGTCCTGGGCCTGGACAGTAACGGAGGCCGGTCTTATCACATCATGATAGACACCGGGCACGGAGAGGCAGCCCTCCTCATAGGGGCACTCCTCTATGCTCGTCTCGATGATCGAGGGATTGATGAAGTACATAGGCGCATTGCCGCTTATATGCACGACAAAGATCTTCTGCGGCACGCCGACCTGCGGGCCGGCAAGCCCTACCCCATCCGCCTCATCAAGCGTGTCGAGCATGGCATCGGCCAGCATCCTCAGTGCCGAGTCGAATTCCGTTATATCCTTACATTCCTCGCGGAGAACCTCGTCTCCGAGCGTATAGATATCAAGCATATGGTTACGGTAATGGAAGCAAGGATAATCGTCAACCGAGATAGCATCTTACCTTCTTCCCGATTTTCCATTATCTTCAGGAATGGAGGAATATCATGGCAAACAGGATAATGCTCAACCAGACGAGCTATCATGGCAGCGGAGCGATCGAGGAGATCGCTAATGAGATAAAGGCAAGAGGATTCGCAAAGGCGTTCGTATGCTCGGACCCCGACCTTGTGAAGTTCGGTGTGACGAAGAAGGTCACCGACATACTCGACAAGGCTTCGATTCCCTACTCACTCTATACGGATATCAAGGCCAATCCTACGATCGAGAACGTACAGCATGGCGTCAAGGCATATACCGATGCGAAGGCTGACTGCATAGTCGCGATCGGAGGCGGTAGCTCGATGGACACGGCGAAGGCCATCGGCATCATCGCCACTAACCCGGAGTTCGCGGACGTGAGGAGCCTTGAAGGCACGGCACCGACCAAGAACCCCTGTGCACCGATCATCGCGGTACCGACCACGGCAGGAACGGCCGCGGAGGTTACCATCAACTACGTCATCACCGACACGGAGCGTAAGAGGAAGTTCGTCTGCGTCGATCCGCATGACATGCCTGTCGTGGCGGTAGTCGATCCGGACATGATGGCCACGATGCCGAAGGGACTTACGGCAGCGACTGGCATGGATGCCCTCACCCACGCCATCGAGGGCTACACGACGAAGGCCGCCTGGGAGATGACGGATATGTTCCATCTCAAGGCTATTGAGATCATAGCACGCAGCCTCCGTGATTCCGTCGCCGGAAAGGCCGAAGGCAAGAAGGACATGGCTCTCGGGCAGTACATCGCCGGAATGGGATTCTCCAACGTCGGACTCGGAATCGCCCATTCGATGGCCCATACGCTAGGCGCGGTCTATGACACCCCGCATGGAGTCGCCTGTGCCATGATGCTTCCGATCGTCATGGAATTCAACGCCGAGGCGACCGGAGAGAAGTACAGGGAGATCGCGAGGGCAATGGGTGTGAAGAACGTCGATTCCATGAGCCAGGACGAGTACAGGAAGGCCGCTATCGACGCAGTCAGGAAGCTCTCAGAGGATGTCGGCATACCATCTAGGCTTGAAGCGATCAAGGAGGAGGACCTGGACTTCCTCGCCTCTTCGGCAGCCGCGGACGCATGTGCGCCTGGCAACCCGAAGGATGCGACCATCGATGACTTCAAGGCACTCTTCAGGAAGATAATGTAATCCGGAGATCAAGCCAGATACGGGCGGTCATGTTCGCGCATGGCCGCCTTTCCCTTTCGCGCTAAGGATTGACAGCACGGCCCTCTGTCCATAAAACAGACTTGTGGACAACAAGAGCGACTTCAGCAAAGGTTCTATATATTCCCATATACTCCAGCTTGCCATCCCGATGACGATCGCGCAGCTGGTCCAGATGCTCTACAGCGTCGTTGACAGGATATACATAGGACACCTGCCCGGAACATCCGCAATGGCGCTGACGGGACTCGGCCTGACCTTCCCGATAGTCTCGCTCACGGCGGCGTTCACAAACCTCTTCGCCACCGGAGGAGCCCCGCTTGCCTCGATAGCACGCGGAGCGGGAAAGGATGATGAGGCGGAGAGGATCATGGGAAACACCTTCTCCATGCTTCTCCTCACGTCACTGCTGCTGATGCTTGTCTTCTACTCGCTGATGCGTCCGCTCCTCTTCCTCTTCGGGGCCTCTGAGGTGACATATCCATATGCCAGGGACTATCTGATGATATACCTTGCGGGCACTCCATTCGTGCTGATGGGGACAGGGATGAACTCGTTTATCAACGCGCAGGGCTTCGGAAAGACAGGCATGGTGACGGTGCTGCTGGGAGCAATCGCTAATATCATCCTCGATCCAGTCTTCATCTTCATCTTCGATATGGGAATCGCCGGCGCCGCGATAGCCTCCGTGATCTCACAGCTGCTGTCTGCGGTGTTCGTCATCTCATTCCTCAGGGGACGGCATACGATAATGCGCCTCCGCCCCTCGATAATGAGGCTTTCCCTTCCCACGGTGCGGAAGATAACGAGCCTAGGACTTGCGGGCTTCATCATGCAGGCCTCCAACGGCGCCGTGCAGATCGCCTGCACTTCAACGCTGCGTCTCTTCGGTAGCGATATCTACGTGGGGATAATGACGGTATTGAACTCCATACGCGACATGGTATCGCTACCGGCGCAGGGACTCACGGACGCAGGCCGTCCTGTGATCGGATACAACTACGGAGCAAGGGAGTTCGGCCGCATAAGGAAGGCCATAAGGTTCCTTACCGTGATCGGAGTAAGCTATATGCTGATCTCCTGGCTGATCCTCTTCCTCTTCCCTGAGCCGTTCATCCATCTCTTCAGCTCAGACCAAGAACTCCTGGAGAAGGGCGTAGGCGCGATGCATATATACTTCTTCGGCTTCTTCATGATGGCGCTGCAGTTCTGCGGCCAGACGGTATTCGTGGGACTCGGGAAGTCCCATCAGGCGATATTCTTCTCGATCTTCCGCAAGATAGTCATCGTCGTCCCACTGACTCTCCTCCTGCCTCGCCTCGGAGCAGGCATAAACGGGGTGTTCATAGCCGAGCCTATATCAAACTTCATCGGCGGGACAGCCTGCTACATGACGATGCTCATCTATACCAGGAGGCTCTTCAGGAAGGAAGAAGCCGCGGATCCTGAATAAGGAAGCGCGGCCTCTGATGCCTATAAGAGCGCGATGACCTCAATCTCCACCTGCACATCCTTAGGAAGCGTCTTCACCGCTACAGCAGAGCGTGCGGGAAGCACCGGAGCGGAAGCGAAGGCCTCCGCGTAGACCTCGTTGACGGAGGCGAAATCCGCCATGTCCTTCAGGAACACCGTGGCCTTCACGACCTTCGTGATATCCGTACCGGCAGCGGAAAGCACCGCGTTGATATTCTTGAATACCTGCTTAGCCTGATCGGCGGCACTGCCTTCCACGATAGCCCCTGTAGCAGGGTCTATAGGGATCTGTCCCGACGCGAAGAGCATCCCATTAGCCTTCACTGCCTGGCTATACGGTCCGATTGCCGCGGGAGCGGCCTTTGTCTCGATCTTCTCTATCATCTTATCTTCCTCCATTGATATCCTCTATCATACGGAATATCTCCTCCGTGTCACCGGCACACATGCACTCCTTCCTCTCATCCGCGGTGCGGAATCCGAAGCCATACGTCACAGCCAGGAACGGAACGCCGGCATCCTCCGCTCCCCTGCGGTCATTGACCGTGTCTCCTACCATAAGGGCCTCAGACCTATCTATCGCCATATCAGATAGCACCAGACGGATGATATCGCCCTTCGTGCGGCTCTCACGCTCATCTGAGCCATGCACGGAGTCAAAGAGGGAAAGCACTCCGAGATTGTCAAGACAGGACTTCACCAGCTCCTCTCCCTTGAATGTCGCGACACCTGTCATTATCGAGAGGGAACGGAGCCTTATCAGAAGCTCCTTCATGCCAGGATACAGGCTCATCATCCTGTATCCTGTCCGCAGGTACTCCTCCCTATATATCCTCACCGCATCATCTATGAGCGATGGATCGAGATCGAACGTGACACGGAAGCAGTCTCGGAGGGGAGGCCCGACGAAGCGCCTCAGCTGCTCCTCACCATATTCCTTCGTTATGCCAAGCTGGCGTATCGAATAGAGCGCGGTATGGAATATCCCTGCAGATGAATCGGCAAGGGTTCCGTCGAAATCGAAGAGGACGCCCTTAACCATCTATGGTCTCCAGCATCTTCCGATGCGCGGCGGCAGAGGATGCCGCGATATCCATCCAATCCTCATCATCGGAGAGGAGCGTCACCATACCACCTGCTTCACGGACTATCACGATACCGGCTGCGCAGTCGTAGATATGGAGCGCCGTCTCATAGTACATGGACGCACGTCCGCAAGCCACATAGCAGAGCGACAGGGCCGCGGAGCCGATGGAACGCACATCGGAGATGATCTCATAGAAGCGCCTCATCCTCACGATATACCCATCAAGCATCTCATGGTGCCTGTGCGGCGGTACAAGCAGGGCAAGGGTACGGGAAGTATCCTCACTCTCATCGGTATGGATGGGAGAGTCATTGAGGAAGGCCCCCTCTCCCCTGAAGGCGCAGAAGACCTCGTGCTGACGGGGAACCGCCACTACGCCAAACGCAAGCCCCTCCTCATCCTCATATGCGATCGATACGGTATAATCCGGAAACGAGGCCATGAAGTTGACCGTGCCATCGATCGGATCGATGATCCAGCGTCTGCGGCTCCCTGTCTCCCCTCCGAACTCCTCACCATAGACTGAATCAGAGGGGAAAGCCTTGGAGATAGCCTCCCTTATCATCCTCTCAACCGTCCCATCTGCCTCAGTCACATAGTCATTCTCGGCCTTAGTCCTCGTGCTGAGGCGCATGGACTCGTGGGAGAGGAGGAACGCTGAGGCCTCCTGGGCAATATCCTTGGCAAGCTGGAAGCGGCCATGGAGTCCATCTGGCGCCATCACCTGCTCCTTGCCATAAGCTGCTCACCGACGATGCGGCAGATCTTCCAGTTCGAGGGGGTGAACGATGAAGGCGTTATCTTCCTCTCCTCTGCGGAGAGAAGCCTGTACTCATCATCGAAGGAGAGTATGAGGGCGTTCCAGGAGCCCTTCTGCCGCGAATACATGACAGCTCCGGCATTGTTCAGCAGCTCCTCGACCCTTATCTCATCCATCACCTTCTGCGTGGCAATCAATATGGACAGAGAGTAATCATAGATGGAGAACATCTTGTCCTTGCCATCCTGCCTCTGCTTCTCCCAGCTACGGCGGATCACATCCTCAAGATAATGCGTCATGTCACTATCGGAGGCACGGACGAAGCTGACGAACTCGCTTGAGCGTCCCACCTTCTCCGCTATCTCCCTTACGACTCCATCAAGATCGGAGAAATCATCCTCGACCATGCTGTTGCCATTGCCGACCATCTCGAAGACGCTTTCCTCATCGCTGACACGCCTGAGGACTCCCCTGTCGACCATGTCTGACACGCTCTCAGGCTGGCTCTCCTCGCTTACATCGTCTTCCGGAACCTCATCCTCAGCAGGCTCTTCTTCCTCAGTAACGTCAGCAGCAGCCTCTTCTGATACGGATCCGGCCTCAGTAGCAGGCTCCTCTTCAATCACGGTAGAGACAGGCTCAGCCGTATCAGCACCATCTTCCTCCGTTATATCAGGGCTGGCCGTAATACTCTCCTCCGTAGTCTCTGGTCCTGTAGGGATATCATCCGTATCCGATGCCATGGGTTCATCGAGGATGGCCGGCTCGGCGTCAGGCAGAGCCTGGCTTATCTCTGGATCTTCTGTCTCTTCCTGAGGAATAACATCCACGTCTTCCCTATCTTCAGAAGCGTCTGCCTCAGAGGGCTCTGCATCTTCCATATGAGAGCCTTCAGCCTCTGGAACCGTCATAGGGATATCCTCGGAAGGCATGCATTCTTCTGCGGGCATAGGTTCCTCATGGCTTTCACATGCAGCTTCATGCGCCTCAAGGCTTACATCAGTAGAGGCATCATCATGCCCTTCAGCGTTATCTTCTGCAGCAACGGAGGTATCGGGGGCTGTCTTCTCATCATCCTCCACGTATTGGCAGGAGGCCTCTTCCACGGAATCAGCGCTCTCCTCCGATTCATAGACAGGAATCGGGGAATAATCATCAGGCTGCGCGGCTTCCGGCTGAGTCCGCTCCTCCAGCTCCTTGGAGTACTCGGTGGCGAAGTCGGTCGCTTCCTCCTCGGCCTTCTCGTACTCCGCTTCCTCCTCCGTGGCCTCCTCCTCGGTCTCCAGCTCGGAGTCTATCTCCTCGTCAGGATCATCGAAGAGTCCATCGAAAAGATCGCCCTGATCGCTGTCATAAGGACTCTCCTGCTGATAAAGATCATCTCCCTCCGCCTCATCGTAGAGCGCCTCATCCTCTATTTCCTCGTCATCATCCGCTTCAGGCGGAAGGACGTCCCCATCCTCGTAGCTGTAGTCGTCATCGTCGAGTTCCTTCTCATAGACATCAGCCTCGGCATCGTTCTCCTCATCACGCCTGATGATATCGCTGGTAAGCTCATACTTCTCCTTCAGCTTCTCGATATCAGGAACGGCAGGAACATGGTCCTCGGAGGGAAGAAGCTCCTCATCAAGCTTCCTCTCCTTCTCCTCCAGGGCCCTGGCCTTCTCGTCATCATCCTCGCTGTCATACTCATACTCATCGGAGATATCATCATCGACGGTATCGATCACGGCATCCCTGTCGTCGACCTCATCCTCATCGAGGTATGAGAGGATTTCCGTCTTCTCCGGCAGGTCAAGCGAGCCGAATATGGTGCGATGGAACTCCTCACGTCCTTCCGTGCTGTTGGCCGAACGGATAAGATAGTAGACAGAAGAGGAGAACGTTCCGTCATCAAGCCTCTCCAAAGGTCCGTATGTATCAGGATCGAGAAGCAGGAGCCTGTGTCCCGGCTGGGGCCTGACGTGCCTGTCCTCATCATGCTGGCGGAGCCTTGCCTCGTAGAAGCCGGGATTCTCCACGGCATTTACCTCGGTGATCGAGGAAAGGATGGATACATCGACCTTGTTGCCATCGAAGGAATAGACATCAACGTTGTCAGTCTCATTGAAGAGGAGGCGGCAAGCTGCCGCTGCGGCGGCTGTATCACGAAGGTAAAGCGAGGCGTTCTCAGCGAGTATCCTCTGGCCATATGTGAAGATATGAGAGGAGACGAAGGAGAAGAACATGCCTCGGTACTCAAGGAACGGGAATACCGTCGCCGGCCATATGCCCTTCTTGATATAAGCGTTTATATCGAGGCTTCCGATCTCACGGGAAAGGGTCTTATAGGACTGTGATGGCAGGTCACAGACGAACTCAGGACGGAAGAGATCGAAGTCGTCGCGTCGTCCCTGCAGATCCTTCACCCGCGACTCCCAGCCGTTCTCCTTGACGATCATATCCCTCAGATCATCATCGGACATCTCCTTATAGCGGTCATCCGTCCTCTTCTGGGCCATCGTGAGAAGCATCTCGGCCTTATAGAGCGAGAAGTCATCGGTGAGCTTGTCGATGCCCTCGACGGCATTCACGGCAACCTTGTACATCCCGTCTATCAGGGACCTGACATCGGTACCGAAGCGCTCCGTCACCACCTTCTCGTCATCCAGGGCATAGCCATACCAGAGGAGGCCCTCACGCTCTATCGTCTCGACGCTCTCCTCTGGGGGAAAGAACTGCCTGAGTATGGTGGACCTGTAGCTCTCCGCGTTCTCCTCGGAGACAAGGCCTCTTCTCACCACATAGACGGTATAGCTCTCGATGTACTTCAGGAGGCGTCTTACGGCGTCCTCTGAAAACGACAGGAGCCTGTTCCAGTCCTTCTTGCGGATATCACGGTTGGAGGCTATCGGGTAGGAGGTATCGTAGTAGGTCGAAAGCAGCACGGACTGCATCAGCACAGGCAGGAGATGGGCGTACAGCCCCTGCACCCTGTCACCGCCCTTCAGCCGCGCGACCCTGCGTTCCTCCCAGGCTGCCATCTTCAGGATCTCAAGAGGATGGTATGGCCTCATAGTCCTGGCGATGTTCATCAGATCAAGCCCAAGATAGTTCAGGGCTTCCTGCATATTCTTCTCAGCCTTCTCTCCTGTCATGGCGGAAAGGGCTGAAAGATCGGCAAACAACGAGTCCACGGCTCACTCCTCGCTAAAAGTATATATCAGATGCATCAGTCCTTGAGACCCATGACGGTACGCCTGTAGGCCTTCAATCCAGCCTCAAGGCACTTTGCCGCCATCACCAGCTCATTCTCGTTAAGGACATATGCGAACCTCGCCTGATTGCGTCCCAGTCCCTTCGTTACGTAGAAATCCTCGGCTGGCGCGAACATGACGGTATTCCCCTCGTAGGAGAAATCACGGAGCATGAAGAGCGCGAAGCGTTCGGCATCATCCACGGGAAGATCGGCGACGAAGTAGAAGGCACCCTTAGGCAGGCTGCATCTTACGCCAGGGATCCTCTGCATATGGGATATGAGGACATTACGTCTTCTCTCGTACTCCGCCCTGACGTTCTCCACGTACTCATCCGGAGCGGTGAGCGCGGCTGCCGCGGCCCTCTGCTCGACAACGGGAGGACAGAGCCTGGCCTGAGCAAGCTTCAGCGCCGAATCGAGGACTTCCCTGTTGCGGGTCACGATAGCACCGATACGTGAGCCGCACATCGAGAAGCGCTTTGAGAAGGAGTCTATGCAGATGACCCTATCCTGATACTCAGGGAAGCTGAGTACTGACGTGAAGGTCTTGCCATCATAGCAGAACTCCCTGTACACCTCATCGACGACGAGGAAGATATCATGCTTACGGCAAAGCTCCAGAAGTCCTCTCAGCTCCTCCGTGGAATAGACATGCCCGGTAGGATTGTTCGGCGAGCAGAGAAGGATTCCCATCGTCTTCTTGTTGATCCTCTTCTCGAAATCAGCGATCGATGGCAGCACGAAGTTGTCATCGGAGGATGACGTGACAGGACGCAGCGTCACCATCGCCATGTTCGCGAAGGTCGCGACATTGGTATAGAAGGGCTCTGGGATGATGAACTCATCGAATGGATCGCAGAGCGTGGTGAACATGAACTGGATCGCTTCCGATCCGCCGGTGGTGATGAGGATATCATCCTCGGAAAGGGAGAGCCCGTACTTCCTGTAATATGAGAGCAGGGCCTTGCGGAGATACGGCTCGCCTTCCGAGATGCCATACTCTATGATCTCATCATCATAGTCCTGTATGGCCTTGATCGCCTCTACCGGCGTCTTGATATCGGGCTGTCCGATATTAAGATGTATCACATGTATGCCCTTGGACTTGGCATCCCGCGCATATGGCACGAGACGCCTGATCGGAGAACACTGGAACCCTGAGATCCTATTCGACATCTGCATAGCGCACCTCCTCAGTCAGCCATCAGCGAGCTGTCCTGGATAAGAGGAGCGGCAGGATTTGCCTGTGACGTATCGATAAGCTTCTGAATGAACTTGCGGTTATCGAGAAGCGGGGAGATCGAGCGGCCATGGTGCAGACGCGATATTACGCGGGCGAAAAGCTCCGTGACATCGGCCTGAACGAACCATTCCTTCTCCAAGAGTCCCTTCCCCTGATATACGGCGTTGGTTCCGATGATCCTCCAGAACACCCCTTCCTTGTAGGCGGCATCGAAGTTCTCGATGGCATTGCCGTTGAAGAACGGGAGGGAGACCATGCAGATGATCCTCTTGGCTCCCCTGTTCATCAGCTCGCGCATCGCTATGATCATCGTACCGCCGGTAGCGATCATATCATCAGCCATCAGGACGGTCTTGCCCTTGACGTCTCCAAGGAGGTTGATGCTCTTGATGTTGGAGTTCTTCGCATCCTTCGAGACAACGGAGTAGTCACGCTCCTTGTAGAGCATGGCAAGCGGGCGATGAAGCCCCTGCGCGTAGAACTTGTTTCTCGATACGGCACCTGTATCAGGAGATACGACAACGAGATCCGGATCAGAGAAGTCTATGAGCTTGCGGAGCGCGATAAGCGTCTGATACGAGCCATGTAGGTTCTCGAGATGGCATGTGGTAAATGCGTTCTCGATCTCACGGGAATGGATGTCGAGTGTGATGATCCTGGAAACGCCGAGGTTCTCGCAGAAGTGAGCGAACATCGATGCGGTAAGGGCCTCGCGCCCGGCCTTCTTATGCTGCCTTGCATATGGGTAGGTCGGCAGTACGAGCGTGATCGACTCGGCTCCGGCGAGCTTGACGGCATTGATCGTCGTGAAGAGGAACATCAGATGGTCGTTTACGGAGATCGGCTGCGGCTCATCCAGTCCGGCAACCTTGATCGGCGCGCTGTTCGATACGTCATGGACGATATATACATGCAGTCCCCTGACAGGATCGATGATCTCTGCCTTCTCCTCTCCGTTGGCGAACCTCGTGTACTTCACGTTGATCGTCATGTCGGGGCAATGGAAGGATGTGGGAAGCTTCCCTGCAGGGATCTTCCGGCTATCGAGATCGTCCTCAAGGGTCACGAACTTCAGAAGCTGCTCAGCGCTGATATCGTGCCTCTTGGTAAGAGCCTCCGATAGCTTCTCGTATCGGTCGATGTAAAGGCGCCTGAGATGCTTGACGACCTTTCCGGTGAAATACTCGCTGCCCGGACCAGCGATGACTCCGAGCTTGTGGGGTTTGATGATGCTCATATGGTCACTGTAATGTAATGGGGTGCCTTTGACAAGGATGGTTTGAAGGCAAAAATACGATATCGTACAGGATGTTGCTGTATCATTTCGTTAATATACAAGGAATTGATATAACATGATCCGGTTTAGCGCCACTATCGGACCAGCTATCTCTTCTTTCAGTCCTCATCCTTCCGATAGCCTCGATGCGTCATAGTGGTAATCCATCCGATGATTATCGGTAATTTCCTACAGTATCACCTCTTCCACTCCTGGGACGAGGAATGAGTAGACTGCGGAAAGCCGGGTCATCCTTCCCTCGACCTCAGCCTCAAGCCCCTCCAGCCATTCCACGTCCTTCTCGATGCGGAGATTACCTGCCGTTCCTATCGATGTCCTCTTCCGAAGCGATGCCACGGGATCCTCTCCCTGCACCTTATCGAGGTTGAGCCCTACATCCTTATAGCTATCACGGAAGTTACCGCCCTTAAGGACTTTCTCCATGACCCTGTCAGTAGCGTACAGCTCACTCGTGCAGGCCGTAGCCAGGCGATCCGGATGCACCTCCAGCTTCGAGACCATCTCCTGCATTATCAGGAGAAGCTCCTCGGTACTCCTGAATCCCTCGATAAGAGGCTCCTTGGTATCCTGGAAATCCCTGTTATAGCCAGAAGGCAGCGCCTTGATTATCGACTTCACCCGCATGGAGCAGGAGGAGATCAACGCCGTACGGGAACGGGCCAGCTCCAAGCCATCGGGATTCTTCTTCTGCGGCATTATCGAGGAGCCAGTGCAAAGCTCCCGGGGAAGTGAGAAGTAGCCGAACTCGGGGAGCGTGAATAGCATCAGGTCCTGGGCGAGCTTGGAGACGGTAAGCGCAAGGTACTCTGCGTGATCGAGGAAGAACGCCTCGAACTTGCCTCGGGAGTTGTTGGCATACAGCACGTTGTTCTGCACGCGCGCGAATCCCATCAGCGATGCGGTATACTCCCGGTCAAGAGGAAGCGTCACGCCATATGATGCGGCAGAGCCAAGGGGGGATTGATCAAGCACCTTGTACAGGTCCAGGAGCATCGAGGCCTCCTCCTCCGTCTCCTCGGCAAACGAGAGGGCCCAGAGGGCAACAGATGAAGGCATCGCTATCTGCATATGGGTACGACCCGGCATCGGGACATCAACATTGGCGGAAGCAAGCTCGATGAGCGACCTGGCAAAGCCAAGGGCTGCAGAGGAGAGCTTGAGGGCGGCTTCCCTCATATATATCCTCAGGGCAGTCTGAACCTGATCATTGCGGCTTCGTCCAGTATGGATCTTCTTCCCGGCCTCCCCTAGCCTTTCGGTAAGATAGCCCTCTATGGCGGTATGGCAATCCTCATCGCTTAATCTGATCGGGAAATCACCGGCCTTGCGCAAAGCGGCAATCTCCTCAAGACCCGATAGCAAGCAGGAAAGCTCAGAGTCAGAGAGTATCCCTATCCGCCCCAGGCCCTTGGCATGTGCCGCGGAACCTACAAGGTCTGAGAGTACCAGCTCCTGATCATATATATAGTCATTGCGTACGGTGAAATGCTCCATCATGGAATCGAGCGTGTAGTTCTTCTGCCAGAGTTTAGCCATGGAAGAAGATTATCAGAAAAGATGGCAGAATCATAGACTCAGGGCGTATATATAGCATGAGGATAATAACGATACTCGCGCTGATCTCGCTCATGCTTTCCGGCTGCCCGTACGGACCGGGCAGGATCTATGATTCATTCCGGGGACAGGATATGACGCTTCCTAAGGTCCTCTCATATGGGCTGAAGGATAACCAGACCTTCCAGATCGCCTACGACCGCGTGGTGTATCTCGCGGACGTCGAGCTTGACGGGAAGAAGCTTAGAAGCAATATGGAAGGCTCGATCTTCCAGATAGGCCTCAACCGCACGCTAGGCCGAGGAGAGCGGGCAATCCTATCGATAACGGCAGAGACCGAGATAGGCAACACGCTCCGCTCCTCATTCATCGTCATCGGCAGGAATGACAGCATTCCGCGCGCCGTGATAAACGAAGCCTCGATCCAAGGCTCCGGCGACGCGCCTGACCGCGTCGAGCTTCTCTTTCTCGAAGAAGGGAACACCGCAGGCATGGTTCTCCGTGACGGCACCGCCGAAGGCACGAACCACAGCTACTATCTTCCCGCGATAGATGTGTATCCCGGAGACATGCTCCTCATCTACTGGAACAGCGAGCATACAGGCGATGACGTGATGGCAGGAAGCGGCTACACGACATACATAATGGATGCAGGCAGTGACACGACGCTCTCCGGCACGAACGGCGCCATCCTCCTTTATGCGGAGGAGAATGGGGATATCATGGATGGAATAGTATATACCACTGGTGATAATCCTAACTCAGATGGATATGGTAATGATATAACTAGGGATGCGGCAAGGCTACTGAGAGAAGAAGGCCAATGGGCAGGAGAACCGATAGACTCCAACCTCGTCACCTCAAGCCGCGTGCTTGCAAGGCTTCCCGGAGGCTGGGATACCAACACCCGTGATGACTTCTTCATAACAGAGCCAAGGAAATCCACGTTCGGCTATCCTAATGAGTACTATCCCTATGAGCCATGAGGACTTCATCACGGTACCGGCAGACGGCGTAAGGGAGGATATCGAAAGCCTCTGCGAAAGGGACATAGGACGGCCCAATGCCACGATACGTTTCACGGATTCGACACCCGCCATATTCCAGAGGCTGGGCCTGCCTGATCTTCCTGTGGAAGCATACAGGGATAAGCTTGCAAGGGGGCTTTTCCTCAATGCCTCGGAACATCATGGCCATAGCGATGGACTTACAAAGAAGATCATCATAGGAATTGCATTGAATCTGGCGGATCCATACTATGTCTTCCTATCAAGGAATGGGAAAGACCTCATCCCTGTTTATCGTATAACTGATAAGAAAGGCGATAATGTGATGATAAGCCTCAGGGCAAGACAATCAGCGAACCACATAGACGTGAATCTGATGACAAGCCTCTATGGAAAGAAAAAGAATTCCTTGCAGAACTGGATTAATCAAGGATTGCTTCTTTATGAGAATGATCTGGAAAATTCTGAGGCGGCACTTAATGTTAGGCTCCAATCGCCATCAGTAGTTACCGCCTCTAAGGAAGAGGCACTTGCTGTTAGGCTCCGATTGCCATCAGGAGTTACCTCTGTAAAGAGGATACTATACAAGTCAGACCTCGTCAAATCGATTGCTACTCAATAGACGACCCCTCCTTCCGGAGGGATCGCTGGGGGTTGTAATCGCCGATGCTATGTGTTCTAGATCCTGTACAGCACCTCCGGCTCACCGGCGCTGTCACTCTCACCGTTCTCGCCTTCGATCACCTCAAGGGCTGGATTCAGCCTGCCTGAGGCCCTAGGCGTCCTGAACTCCACATGCTCGGCCACGATCTCCATGCCGCGCCTTGCAGTGCCATCGGAACCCATCCAGCGGCAAAGGCGCAGACGTCCTACCACGCGGCTGGTCATTCCCTTCCTCATGCGATCGAGGGCCTTGTCTCCGAGCGTTCCCCAGCATTGCACGGGAACGAACACGGTCTCCACCTTCTTCTCGCCATTGCGGCCCATATAGTAGCGATCAGATGCGAGATCGAACTTCACGAGCCTTGTTTCCGTCGGAGCCTCTACAAGCTCCACCTTCCTCGGGTCATCGGTCAGGACGCCCTCCAGAAGAACGCTGTTGAGATGATTCATCATTCATCCTCCTGATATATATACGCCCTGGGTCCACATTTTGACCAATCCCTGCTATCATTTTCCTAAAAAAAGGAGGAGCAATGGCTCTCACGATCATATCGCTAGGCGGCTCTATAATCGCTCCGGACGGAGTGGATTCCACATTCCTTTCAGACTTCAGGAAGGCAATCATCACATACCTTGATGAAGAGCCGGAGGCAAGGCTCGTATTCGTCGCAGGAGGCGGCGCGCCAGCCCGTGTCTATCAGAAGGCGCTCCGTGAGATAAAGGCTGATGCGGACACCGCGGTACAGGACTGGCTCGGAATAAAGGCCACGCACCTCAACGCGATGCTCATCAAGGGAGTCTTCTCCGAATACGTACTTGATGACGTGGTGACCGATCCCACGGCCGAGGACCTGCCGTTCACGGGCCGCATACTCGCCGCTGGCGGATGGAAGCCTGGATTCAGCACCGATACAGATGCCGTCTACCTCGCCCGCCGATTCGGAGCTGACAGGATCATCAACCTTTCGAATATCAAGAAGGTATATACCGCCGATCCACGCATCGACAAAGACGCAAGGCCGATCGACAGGATATCATGGCGAGACTTCCGCGCGATGGTCGGTGATGAATGGACTCCCGGTAAGAACGCACCGTTCGATCCTATAGCCTCAAGGCTAGCAGATGAAAGCGGGCTCACCGTCATCTGCGCAGATGGACGGAACATCGGGAACACCATCGCGATCCTCAGGGGAGAGGAAGCCGAAGGCACGATCATCGGCGCTTGAGCGACAGGAACACCGGATCAGGATCCGCGAATGAGCGCGGGAATGGGATATCCCTGGTGAAGTCAGGAATCCAAAGCACGTCATCATCGCCAGGATCCTGCATGAAGCCATCGTCTATCCCAAGTTCCTCCAGCAGATCCACGAGACTGTCGTACTCCGCATCGGTCAGCACCGGAAGATCCTTGTCCCCCAGCGGTGGCACGAACTGCGTCATCAGGGAGAGGAAGAACGCATCCTTATAGCGCTCTGAATAAACCCGTAAGACCTCCTTCGTGGCCTCGATCTCACCAGGGAAGACAAGATGGCGCAGCAGCGTTCCCTTCATCGCATCAAGATCGGTATATGGGTGTCGCGCCTTGATGAAATCAAGGACAGGGATGATCACGCTTGCATAGCGAGGCGTCCTGCAGAACCTGCCGGCAGTCCCCTTGTCGAGGGTCTTGCAGTCCACGAGGTATATATCCACATACGGGTCGATCAAAGACAGTCCATGGATGCTCTCGTATCCTGAGCTGTTCCAGACGACAGGAAGCGAGAAGCCCCTTGCCTTCGCCTCGTCAAGAGCATTTATTATCGCCGGGATGAAGTGCGTGCCTGTCACGAGATTGAGTGTCGCTGCCCCGATATCCTGAAGGGATAGCATGATAGAGACAAGCTCCTCATCGCTTACATCGATGCCATAGTTCTCACCGTCCGATCCTGATATCTGCCGGTTCTGGCAATACTGGCAGTGCAGAGGACAGCCCGTGAAGAATATCATGCCAGAGCCCTTCTCACCCGTTATAGGAGGCTCCTCCCCCCTGTGTAGTCCCGCCCAGGCGATCCTAGTCCTGTCCCCCTGTCGGCACACACCTTCCGTAATCCTCCTGTCCACATGGCATTCATTGGGACAAAGGATGCAATCCTCGTATTCCATGGTAACAATCATAGCAGAATACGCTATCATCCTGATATGGGCTTATTCGATATCCTCAGACGGAAGCAGAGAATCAGGTACATACTCGCGATCGATGGCGGAGGTATGCGAGGCATCATCCCCAGCTACATCCTCAGCACCCTCTCTGACATCCTCCTCAGCCTTGGAGACAGAAGGCCGCTTTACTCTCATTTCGACCTCATCGCAGGAACGAGTACAGGAGCGCTCCTTGCCTTGGGGTTATCAATGCCTGGCGGAGGAGGTAGCCTCAGTACCGAAGGGCTTGCACCATATGAGACGAAGAAGGGATACATCCTCCCTGGCCCCGACCCCAGAGGCTTCGTGGAGATCTACCGCAGCCATGGTCCCGAGATATTCCCCAGGAATCCGGGAATGAAGAGCATACTCTACCCCATACTCACGGACAAGTATGACGTCAAGCCGTATGAGCGCTTCCTACGATCCTGCTTCTCTGACATGCGTCTGTGCGAAGCAAGGGTACCAACGGCGGCGATTGCATATTCGACCGCGGAAGGTACTGCATATACCATGCGGAGCTGGGACAGCCACGGCATGCTTATGAGGGAGGCTGCCCGGGCAAGCTCTGCAGCCCCGATGTACTTTCCTCCAGCGGAGATCACGGAACGCGACAGCGGCACCAAGCACATATTGATAGACGGAGGAGTCGTGGCGAATAACCCCGCCCTCATAGCGTATGAGGAGGCACGGAAGCTCTATCCTGACGCATCCGAGTTCCGTATCCTCAGCCTCTCCACCTGCGCACCACGCTATGTCTTCGATCCCTCCGATGGTCCTGGGGGCATCACAGGATGGGCGAATCCGATAATCAAGGTATATTCAGGGGCGCAGATGAGCCTCGTCGACGAGATCATGCCCTCCATCAAGGGGGTGGAGTACGCCAGGATATGGGCACCTGTGCTGGAAAAGAGGATCAAGCTCGATGCCACCACGGATGAATCGGTGCAGACACTCCTTGACGCTGCAGAACGGACATACGATGCCACGGAGCGTACTCTCCGCTCATTTGCCTATGACCTTGCAGAAGAGAAGGTCCATGACTCTGTACGGCTCTATGATGATGTACCTGCAATGATTGAAGATAGCTCAGGAAAGGGCCTTGATAGTCTCTGACACCTTAGAGGGAAGCATCTGCACAAGGCCACGGCGAAGGCTTAGGTAATCATTCATCTCCGTCCGTATGCCCACGATATCCGTAATGGCCTTCACGGCCAGGCAGGGGACCGAAGCACAGAAAGCCGCCACGGCAACGCCATAGCCTTCCATATCGAAGGCATCGACGCCATCCACGGCCTCCGAGGCAAGCGCGGATGATGATGAAAGCACATAACGGGAGGAGCGATCCAGGGAGATCGACGAGAGCTTCCTGTGGTCAGGAAGGAGCGTAATCCCTCGCTTCAGGCCATACGCAGAGAGATCAGCATCCGGAGATATCACAGAGCCGAACGACACGATGTCCCCGATAGCAAGGCTCCCGGCGGATCCCGCGGTTCCAACGCTCACTACGACATCGGGATGACAGGAGGCGATAGCCATGGCGGTATTCGCTGCGGCAAGAACAGGGCCTATGCCGGTAACGACCTTGTCATAGCTATCAGGAAAGGCGGAAAGCTCGACCCTGTCAGAGGCCGCGATCAGGATCCTCAAAGCAGCCGCCTCCTTATCTCCTTCATCACAGGATAAAGCTCTATTCCAAGGCGGCGCTCACGTCCATGCCGCATTGACTCGGCTATAGCATAGGTCGCGATCGCGGTAGCGTGGGAGACAGAGCCGAAGAAGCTCTCGCCGCGAAGCACGAGCGCGAACAGCACCGAAGCGAAGAGATCACCTGAGCCCGGATAGGAGACACCGAGGTCCTCATACTGGAATATCCTCTTCTCATCCCCGTCCCAGGCAACATTTCCTAATCCCCCTGCCATGAGCGGAATGGAGGTTATCACGCCACGCTTAGGTCCTAAGGAGCGGAGGACATCGATAAGGTCCTTTATATCGCCCTGCCCCAGCTTCCTGATACCATCCTCAAGACCTGTAAGGATCATAGCCTCGGTAAGGTTCGGCGTTATGATATCAGCCTTGCGTACAAGACGGGCCATGCGCTCTGCATGTGAGCGCGTCACGGTCTGATACAGCTCTCCTCCATCACCCATCACAGGGTCCACGAGCTTCAGGCCCTCCTGCCTCTCGATTATCCTTATAACGGCATCGACCTCGCTCTCCGAGGAGAGAAATCCCGTATACACGCCATCGAAGGAGACATGGAGGCCTTCGAGCCTTGACGCGATCTCAGCCATCTCACGCTCCCGGTCCTCGATGTAGATGTCATCAAAGCCATCCGTCTGGGTGGAGAGTATCGCGGTGGGGATGACGGCAGTCTCGACACCAAGTGCTTCCATCACCGGCAGAACGACGGTGATGGATGACTTTGAATAGCACGAGAGGTCATGCAGGGCAAGAGCGGTCATCAGATCGCAAGTCCGGCAATCGCAGCCCCCAGCGTCGGGGAGTTATCTATGTTGACTATCCTGAAGTAGCGTCCATGCTCCTTCTCAAGGATCCGGTCAAGATAGAGGCGTGTATAGAACTCAAGGAACTCCGTCTTATAGAAGGTAGTTCCATCAGCGTTGATGACGACAGGATTCCTCGGCTCAAGGCCAGCGCCGGACTTGATTATCGCGGCAGAGAGATTAAGCGCCGTGAGCTTTCCCGCCCTCTCGATGATCGACTTGAGGATGCGGTAGAGCGCGGTGGCGTCATCCTCGTCATCAGCGACACACCTGACAAGATCATACTCGGGGTTATGGCACATCTCCAGATAATGGCTCATACGCGTGGTATTCAGCGGCTCTATCTGCCTGAACCTCTCGGCAAAGGCCTCGGAAAGGACACCCTCCTCTATAGCCTTATCGATGACGAAAGCGGAGAACGGCCCCAGATACGCGCCAGAGATCTTCTTCTCAAGCCAGTACTTATCTGGATCCTTGGTCGTCTTTATGAAGGCCTCGTCCAGATCGCCGAGGGGTAGCTTGAGACACCCGGACTCAACGTTTATTATCTCCTTGCCTTCTCCCTTGCGTCCCGCCTTCCTGATATTCTCCAGCTTCTCCGCATATGCCGTGTTCGTTCCCGTACCGAGGATGAAGCCGACATACGAGGAGGCGTTATCGGGGCACTCGGCGATAGCCGCAAGCAGTGTCGCGACTGTATCGTTGACGACGGCGACGCGCTTATTCGAGACATCATGGCCCCTCTCGCCAAGGACACGGAGAAGGTTCTCTCCGAGCTTCTCCCCGATCACCTCAGGAGCCTTGATCTCCTTTGAGAAGACAAGTGGGATACCATCGTGATCGGGGGTTATCTCAGCGGCATATGAGAAGCAGAAGCCGATACGGTCGCTCTTGTCTATCAGACGCTCGACATTGTCCGCGAGGATGGAGAAGAACTCATCCTTCGATACCTCCTCCTTCACGCCCGGCATACCGACCTTGCGGAAATCGGAGATCTGCGGACGGCGCTCCTCATCGAAGGAGACAAGGCAGGTGCGGAAGTTCGTGCCGCCGGCATCGAGGACTATGACGCTCTCGCCAGGACGCACCGAGATATCAGAAGAGACATATGTGGCGATCATGGCCAAGGAACTGTCCTCACCATCAAGCCCTTTCTCCATTTCAGAGAGGAAGAACGAAAGCACCTTATCATCATCCACGCATGACGCGAGAAGAGAATGCCGCTCAAGAAAATCACCGACCTTATCCACGATCAACCTCCAACGACGGGAATCGGAAGGGAGATATCAGGAGCAACATACCGCACCCCGTTTATCATCACATCCTCCGTCCTTATAGTAATGCCACCCTCATTGAGGGCCACGCTGAAATCACCTTCGATAACCATGCTATCCGGAAAGAGCGTGCCGGTTATCAGCATCGACACCGACACGGCTATCCGCTCACCCGGGACCAGTCGCACTACTCCATCCAGGATGATATCCCCCTCCTTGATATCCGAAGGAATGGCATCGGCTTCCCATCCTAGAGCCGATGTGAGCATGGAGAGTATCGAATCAAGGTAATCCGAGCGATCGCCGCTGGAGAAGAAACGAAGCGACGGCCAGTATGAGGCAACATCTGAACGCACGAATGATATGCTATCAGGTCCTCCCCATGCGCCATCGGCTACCATAACCCCTTGAAGCGACACCCTCGGATCGCTGCTGGCGGAAAGGAGCGCAGATGCCACCCCGCTGCACACCCCCTCGACAGCATAAGACACTCCAGGATCTACTGCATACAAAGAACAACAGATGATTGCGGACATTACAAGCGCCCACGCCTTCCTGATCATCTGGATCCTCCAACATAATGGAGATTCTAGCAGTCCTTAATGCCAGCTTCAACCTATTTCGTTCTTGCGATAGGCCTCTATCTCCGCGCAGGCATCCTTCTCATCGACCTTCGCCAGGAGGACGCCTCCGACGATGAAGAGGATGATGAGCGAGAGTATGCCATACCTCTGCTCGCCGGTAATCAGCGAAACCACTCCGATGAGAAGCGGGCCGATGATAGCGGCGAACTTACCAAGCATGTTGAAGAAGCCATAGAACTCCGAAGAATGCTCGGTAGGGATAAGCCTGGAATAGTACGAGCGAGAAAGCGCCTGTATGCCTCCCTGAAAGAGGCCGATGCAGCAGGCCAGGAGATAGAAGTGTATCTCCTCCGTCATGAAGAAGCCTAGGACGGCGATCACGGAATAGCCCCCGACCGCGACCAGAAGGGCCTTCCTGATACCCACCTTATGGCCGAAGATATTGTAGAGTATGGCCGAGGGGAAGGCGACGAACTGGGTTATCAGCAGGGCCACGATCATGCTCTCTGAGGAGAATCCTATCGCCGTGCCGTAATCGGTCGCCATCCTTATGATGGTGTCCACGCCATCGATATAGCACCAGTAGGCAACGAGGAAGAGCCCGGTGTTGCGGAGCCTGCCCAGCGCGCCGAGCGTGCGCCTGATCTGCGAGAAGCCATCATGCACGGCCGTGGAGAGCGAAAGCCTCTCTCCCTTCGGTTCCTTGACGAAGATGATCAGAGGAAGGGAGAAGACGGCCCACCAGATGCCTACCATCAGATAAGAGACCTTGACGGCAGCCACTCCGTCAGCGAGGCCGAACGTGGACGGGCTTATGTACATCAGCACGTTAAGGAGGAAGAGAAGCCCGCCCCCGATATATCCGAGGCTATAGCCGAGGGATGAAACGAAATCCACGCGCTTCTCCGAGGCCACGGAGGGCAGGAGGGAATCATAGAGCGTGTTGGCCCCTGCGAATCCGACGTTCGCGATGATATAGACCATCATCGCCACAGGCCACATCCCTACCGCTATGAATGAAAGCGTCGCGGTCATCAGCGCGCCGAGGAAGGCGAAGAATATAAGAAGCCTCTTGCGATAGCTTCCCCTGTCCGCTATGGCTCCCAGCACAGGTGCAAGGGCCGCGACCACGAGGCTCTCGATGGAGTTACCCAGACCGAGGAAGAACGTCGTCTCCGTGCTTGATCCCGCGGACCAGTACTGTGAGAAGAAGATCGGGAAGAATGCCGCCATGACAGTGGTGGCAAACGCGCTGTTCGCCCAGTCATAGAAAGCCCAGGCTATTATTTCCTTCTTAGAATCCTGCATTGCATAACGCAATCTATAACAAATCAGGAGGCCTTGTCAGTCATTTCCGCGTTAAATCGGAGAAAAGCAGGACAATACCGTTTCCCCTCCGCTTTTCCGGCGTTATATTCATGGTATGAAGATAGCAGCTACATACTCAAAGGAAGACGGAAGCGTATTCCAGCATTTCGGAAGGACGGAATGGTTCAGGATCTACACGATAGATGACGGGAAGGTGACGGGAAGCGAGACTATATCGGCAGCTGAGACAGGCGGGCACTCGGCCCTTGCTCCGTTCCTGATGGAGAACGGCGTCGAGGCGCTGATCTGCGGAGGACTCGGAGGAGGCGCCAGGGCCGCGCTGCAGAGCATCGGCATCAAGGTCTATCCAGGAGTCTCAGGCAGTGCGGACAAGGCCGCGGAGGAATTCGCAGCCGGTACCCTTGCATATGACGAGAACGCATCTTGCCACCATCATGATGAAGAGCATCAGTGCCATCATGATCATGAGGAAGGCCATGAATGTGGGCACGGCGGTGCTGAAGGCCATCACTGCTGCCATTGATAGAAGAAGGAAGGCTCCACCGGCATATGCTGATGGGGCCTTTCTCATACTCATTCAATCATTTTGATAAAAGAGCTATTATCCATATATGAAGACTTTTCTCTGGTATGACCTTGAGACATTCGGCCTGAATCCGCGGTATGACAGGATAGCGCAGGCCGCTTGCATCCGCACCGATATGGACCTGAATATCATCGGGGAGCCGCTCCTGCTCTACTGCAGGCTCTCCCCTGACTACCTTCCCTCACCCGAATCCTGCCTCATAACGGGCATCACGCCGCAGAAGGTGAATGAGGAGGGAATGATAGAGGCCGAATTCATCAAGCGTCTGAGAGAGGAGTTCATGGTTCCGAACACCATCACCACAGGCTATAACAGCATCGGATTCGATGATGAGGTGATACGCTCCACGCTCTATAGGAATCTCTATGACCCATTTGACAGGGAGTACCTCAATGGCTGCTCGCGCTGGGACATCATAAACCTGGTGAGGGCAACCCATGACCTCAGGCCGGATGGCATCACGTTCACTACGCTCAACGAGGAGACAGGGGCTCCCTCCTTCCGTCTTACCGACCTTACCGCCGAGAACCATATAGAGCAGGAAGGGGCGCATGACGCGCTCGTTGATGTCTATGCGACGATCGCGGTGGCCCGCCTGATAAAGGAAAAGCAGCCCAACCTATTCAAATGGGCCCTTGAGCATAGGACGAGAAGGGAGATATCCACGGCGATAGACGTCCTTGCCCATAAGCCCTTCCTGAACACGCAGCCGATGTTCGTCTCAGAGAAGGGAAACACGAGGCCACTCCTTCCCCTCTTCTACGAGACCGAGAAGAGCGCGGCCCTCTACTGCTTCGACCTCACGAGGGATATCCCCGCCGATCCGAAGGGGACGTATCAGGAGACAGGAATCGTGCGGCTGATGATCAACCGCTCGCCCTTCATCGCCCCGATCTCGGTGCTGGATGAGGAGAGCGAGAAGCGTCTGGGATTCACCAAGAGGGAGATCATCCGCAAGGCCGGCATGGCGATAGCCGCCCCTGCTCTCTCGAAGAAGGCGATACTGGGCGCGAGGGAGGAGATCAATGAGGGAGAGATCGATCCCGACCTCTCGATATACCAGGGTTTTCCCTCAGACCATGACAAGGGCGTGATGGCCTCTATCAGGGCACTCAGGCCTGAGGACAGGCTTAAGAAGGGAGAGCATCTCTTCGACAATCCGAAGTACCACAAGATCCTCTGGAGGCAGGTCGCGAGGAACTGGCCGGAGACACTGAGCGAGAAGGACAGGGAGAGCTGGAGGAACTTCTGCGCGCTCCGACTGCTCAATCCGCCGGCTGAGAAGGCCCTGACCTATGAGCTGTATATGCGCACGATCGAGGAGAAGCTGAACTCCCTAGACACGAACGCCAAGGAGAAGATGATCCTCCTCCGCCTTAAGGAGTATGGCGAGGAGCTATATGACAGGATACTCAGATGAAGGCTTTGAAAGAGAGAGCCTACGTTGATATACTCCCCTTCTGAGGTAGAGAATGCTTGAGAGACTTCCAGAATACAGAACGCAGCTTGAGGAGATAGATAATCGCCTCTCTTCGCCAGAGGTACTCTCTGATATGAAGAGATACAAGGAGCTGATGCAGGAAAGATCCCACCTCGCTCCCGTCATAGAGAAGATGGAGGAGATGAGCGCGATCCGTGACGAGATCGAAGGCTCCAGGGAGATGCTCAAGGAAGAGAGCGACGCAGAGCTGATAGAGATGGCAAAGGAAGAGATCGCGGAGCTTGAGAAGCGCTATGAGAGCGCCGAGAAGGAGTGCCGGATGCTCCTCATACCCCCAGATCCTCTTGAGGGCAAGAACATCATCATGGAGATCAGGGCCGGAACGGGAGGAGATGAGGCATCCCTCTTTGCCCAGGATATCTTCAGGATGTACTCACGCTATGCGGAGAAGAAGCACTGGAAGATAGAGATCATGAGCCAGAGCGAGTCAGGCATCGGTGGACTTAAGGAGATCGTGCTTTCCATATCAGGCAAGGATGTCTATGGCTCCCTCCGCTTCGAATCAGGCGTGCATCGCGTCCAGCGCGTCCCGGAAACGGAATCAGGGGGACGCATACATACATCCGCGATCACGGTAGCAGTGCTGCCTGAGGCGGAGGAGACAGATATCGAGATAAGGCAGGAAGACCTCAGGATAGATGTCATGAGGGCGGGCGGCCCTGGCGGACAGTGCGTCAACACCACCGACAGCGCCGTGCGCATAACGCATATCCCCACGGGCATAGTCGTCATCTGCCAGGATGAGAAGTCACAGATAAAGAACAGGGCCAAGGCGATGAGGGTACTCCGGGCAAGGCTCTATGAGGCAGAAGAGGCGAAGAAGCAGAAGGAAAGGGCAGACGCGCGCAAGAGCCAGGTGGGAAGCGGAGACAGGTCCGAGCGCATACGCACATACAACTTCCCGCAGAACAGGGTCACGGATCATCGCATAAACCTTACGCTCTACAAGCTCGATCTCGTGATGGAAGGAGAGCTTGATGAGATCATCGATGCCCTGAAGCTTGCAGCCGGCGAAGAGGCGCTCAAGGAAGCGTGAGGGTCCGGGAACTCAAGAGAGAGCTGCTTGCGAGGATCGATAGCCTAGACGTACGGATCATCATGCGTATCGCAACCGGGCTTGATGATATCCATCAGCTGACCGAGGCCGACACATCTCTCAGCGACAGCGAGGTGGCAATGGCCAGAGAACTCGTGGAACGGCGTCTTTCAGGTACTCCGATGGCCTATATAACAGGAGAAAAGGAGTTCTATGGGCTACCATTCCGCGTCACGAAGGATGTGCTGATTCCTCGCCCTGACACGGAAACGCTTGTGGATATCGTGCTTGGATACGCCAGAGGATATGAGAATCCGCGTATCCTGGACCTCTGTACCGGAAGCGGCGCGATAGCGACCGCCCTCGCCCACTCGCTCGGCATCCCCGTCGCCATGTCAGATATCTCCGAGAAGGCCCTTGCGATAGCCTCCTGCAACTATGAGAGGAACATAGGGGCAGCGCCTGACGCGCGCCTCGGCTCCCTCTTCGAGCCATGGCGTGGAGAGCGCTTCGATATCATAGCGACGAATCCGCCATATCTCACCCAGTCCTGGTACGAGGAGACCGACAAGGACGTTAAGGCAGAGCCTTCTCTCGCGCTTTTGGGAGGTGATGAGGACGGACTAGGAATCATACGGTCAATCATCTCGCTTTCCCCTGATTATCTTAATGAAGGTGGTGTCCTTGCCATAGAGTGCGACTATCGGCAGACAGAGAGCTGTGCTAGAATACTCAGAAACGAAGGTTTTTCTGAGATAGCCGTAGCGAAGGACGCTGCTGGAAAGGAACGGGTGGTTCATGGGACAAGACTTTCCTAACAAGGATCTGGTCGACAAGTTCGTAAAGAAGATCATAAGGTACTCGGACGAGGACAAGGATAAGATCGCCTCGGCTGCGGTATTCGCCGCGAAGAAGCACGGAGATCAGAAGCGGAAGTCCGGACAGCCTTATATCATCCACCCCATAGCCGTAGCGGAGATACTGATGCAGATCGGCATGGATGCCGACACGGTATCCGCGGGCCTCCTTCATGACACCCTTGAGGATACGGACACCACCGAGGAGGAGATCTCCACCATATTCGGCAAGGAAGTCGGCGAGATGGTACAGGCGGTGACGAAGATAAGCCGCATCACCAATGAGAAGTCCATACAGGAAGCGGAGACGATCAAAAAGATGTTCTTCGCCATGTCCAAGGACCTGAGGGTGATCCTCATCAAGCTTGCCGACAAGCTACATAACATGCGTACCATATCAGGGCTATCGCCAGAAAGGAGGCGCGCGTTTGCGCAGGATTGCCTCGATATCTTCGCCCCGATCGCTGACAGCCTAGGCATGCAGACGATAAAGAGCGAGCTGGAGGATCTCTCGCTGAAGGCGCTCAAGCCCGAATCATATGATTACATCTCAGGATATCTTCTGGAAAAGAAGGGCGAGTATACCGCATACA
Source organism: uncultured Spirochaetales bacterium (assembly GCA_949299185.1). Lineage (GTDB taxonomy): Bacteria > Spirochaetota > Spirochaetia > Sphaerochaetales > Sphaerochaetaceae > Ornithospirochaeta. Next base: position 83,520 of record CASFZR010000001.1, on the reverse strand, counting down.
TCAAGCAGGTATCGAGGGCGATCGCGGAGGCCTGCCGCAAGGCCGGCATAACCGATATCGAGATCACGGGACGGGTGAAGCATGCCTACTCCATCTATCAGAAGATCAAGAAGAGGAAGAAGGAGATCGATGAGATCTACGATATCCTAGGTATCCGCGTGATCTGCCAGACGACTGTCGAGTGCTACACCATACTCGGCATCATCCATTCCACCTGGATTCCCATTGAGGGCCGGTTCAAGGACTACATAGCGATGCCTAAGGCCAATAACTACCAGTCCCTGCACACCACCGTCCTCGGGCCTCAGAACAGGCATCTTGAGATACAGATCAGGACCCAGGAGATGCATAAGACGGCCGAGGAAGGCGTTGCCGCCCACTGGGCATACAAGGCCGCATCGGGATCCGAATCCGGCACATGGAAGACCGTTGACTCCATCAACTACCAGAAGATCATCCGCAAGATAAAGACATGGTCGAAGGAGATCGAGCAGAGCGAGGACTTCATGGATGAGATCAAGAACGAGCTTCTGAAGGATTCCATCGTGGTCTTCACGCCGCAGGGCCATGTCATAGAGCTGCCTGTAGGATCCACGGCACTGGACTTCGCGTACAAGGTCCACTCGGAGATCGGCAACCACTGCTCCGGAGCGAGGGCTGATGGCTCAATAATCCCCTTGAACAAGCCGCTCACGAACACCCAGATCGTCGAGATACTCACCAGCCCGAACGCACACCCCAATCAGCAGTGGCTTGAATATGCCCAGACTAACTCAGCAAGGAAGAAGATCAGGGCCTGGCTCAACAAGAACGAGACATCGAATATCCCTATCGCGGCACCGCAAGCCGAAGACAGGAAGAAGGCACAGCCTGCGCAGGAGGCTCCGAAGCCCCTGATTCCCCCGATGCAGGGGCTCAGGTTCATCTCAAGGGACAAGAAGGGGACCGTCATAATAGGCGACAACAGCAACATACTCTTCGACTTCGCTAAATGCTGCAACCCTGTCCACGGCGATGATATCGTGGCATACGTGACCAGAGGAAGAGGCTACGTCATACACAAGAGGGACTGCCCGAACCTGAGGAACATGCCTGAGGCCGAGGAGAGGATCGTCCCCGTGGAATGGGACAGTCAGGAGCTTGTCAGGCGCTTCTCGGTGGTTGCCAAGGAGAACACTGAACTCTTCGGAGAGATCGATAATGCCGTGCGCAAGCATGGAGGCCATCTGATCCAGGGCTCGCTGGACGCAGGCCCGGAAGGACTGGTAGGCACGTTCACCGTCAGCGCGGACAACGAGGACGCTATGAGAAAGACTACCCAGGCCATGGTAGGCACGTTCACCGTCAGCGCGGACAACGAGGACGCTATGAGAAAGACTACCCAGGCCATCCGCCAGATACCTTCGATAAAGAGGATACAGGGAGTCTAGTTGTCGAGGACCCTTAGAATCTCAGGCAGCAGCTGCTTCTTCCTCGACAGCACTCCGGGAAGATCATAGACGCCATCCTCGACCTTGTCGTATATCAAGGCGCCCTCCTTGGGGAACGGAGTCATCAGCAGCAGGGAGTTCTCCCGTATCACGTCCGTGATTAGGAGCATGCACCAGTCAACCTCGCGTGCGTTCCTCACCTCTTCCAGCGCCTCAAGATATCTATCCTTTATCTCACGGACCTCCTCAAGGGCCATGATCTCGATCTGTCCGATAGCGAATCTCACGCCCTTCTCGGAATATGTCTTCATATCGCTCTCAATGACGGTGCGCGGATCAAGATCAGCCAAGCCCTTCTCCTCGGAGAAGATATCGCGGCAGAATCCATCGAAGTCCTCGATCTCCCCTATCGCGGTAAGGCGCCTCGCGACATGCCTGTCATACTCGGTCGTCGTAGGGCTCTTGAGCATCACGGTATCAGCGACGAGGCCTGAGAGCATGACACGCGCGGTGGTCTTATCTATATCGGCACCCCACTTCCTGAACTGCTCATATACTATGCTGCATGTGGAGCCAAGCGGTTCAGAGACGATGTAGATCGGGTTACGCATACGCGGCGGGGCAAGCCTGTGATGATCGAGGATCTCGATGATCTCGGCATCCTCGATTCCCGGCACGCTCTGCTCCGCCTCATTATGGTCCACGAGGATCATCCGCTGCCGCGGCTTGTCTAGGAAGCAACGACGGGTCACGAATCCCGTCCATTCATCGCCGCGGAATACGGAAAGCCCCCTGTAACCGCTATCCTGAAGCTTACGCTTGGCATCGTCGAAGAGCATGTCCCAATCGAGCCTTACGGCCTCATCCTCAGGAAGTATGTCGGAAATAGGCGTGGAGAGACGCAGGAGCCTCAGGGTCTCTGCAGTATCCAAGAAGGAAAGATAGACAAAGCCAGGATATGAAGAGAAATCTATATCCATGCGCGTAGGATCGCTTACCCCGGTTATGACGATACCAGGCACGGAGCGCTCCATCGCGGCGAGGATATGCTTACGCCTGTATCCTACGACAAGCACAGGCTTCTCCTTCAGCTTGTCAAGCCGCTCAAGATAAACCTGATACTCCATCGCTCCGACCATGTACGGGGCACGCACGGTAACGGAAGAGCCCCGCTTTAGATACTCGCCTTCTATGACCCGTTCGATATTATCCTCGGAAAGCAGGTAGCTCTGCCGTCCGAAGCTGGTGTTCTCCCTGAGGAAGAACGCGTTTATATCATCAGCGGAAAGGAGGCATCTATATGATCCATCATCGATCACGGGCACCACAGAGGGACGCCGTCGCAGGAATATATCCATGAGGGCATATACGGGATCGGAAGAGGAGACAGACATCACAGGCCGTTTCTCGACCTCTCCCACCCGAGGCCTGACATCATGGAGGAATCGCGGAAGCTCTATCCCTAGGCTGCCGAAGACCCGCTTGGTGTGGCCGTTTGCCGGCCCTAGCATGACCGGGATATACTCATTGGCTGGATCAACCTGGTTCTTCAGCACCGCATATGAGTATGCCGCGCAGACCGAGTCCATGTCAGGATTCCTGTGTCCGGTGATATATACTTTCATGAAATAATGGTAGACTGAAAACGGTCAAAGGGGAAGGAGTCACGATGAGAGCCGTAGTAGCGAACGATCATGGAGCTGTGGATCTTGCCGCAAGGATCGTAGGACACCTGAGGGAGAGAGGCATAGATGTCACTTACCTCGGCACGGATAAGGAAGAATCTGTCGATTATCCTGACAAGGCTGAGGAATGCGTGGAGGAGTACAGGAAGGGCGGTTATGACTTCGGCGTCCTCCTCTGCGGCACAGGAATCGGCATCTCGATATCCGCAAACAAGATGAAGGGTATCCGATGCGCGCTTCCCCAGACGAAGTATTCAGCGGAGATGACTAAAAGGCATAATGACGCGAACTTCATCGCCTTCGGTGGCCGTGTAGAGTACAGCGAGGATCCTCTGGATATACTCGATGCCTATATCGATGCCACATTCGAAGGCGGGAGACATGAGAGACGCATCGCAAAGATGATGGCGCTGGAAGGGAAATAGGTCAGAGATAATCCCTGTAGGTTCCCCTGACGTAGTAATCTAGGTTCAGCAGGGAGAAGATGACGACGATCTCGTTATTGACGGCATCGTATCCCACCCCGGTCTTCAAGAGGCGCTCACGCCTTCCGGTAACCGGGCTTCCTACGGTAAGAGGCGTGATGGATATGATAGGCCCAGCGCCGTTATTATCGGTACGATAGAATCCACCTGCTGAGATGAGCGTGTTGATGCCGGAACCAGCCACCTTCGATGCGGTGGATCTCCTTCCCATCAGGGCATAGGAGAAATCGAGGCCGAAGAGGTTGCTCTGGAATGGATGAGGCACGGCCTCGGATATCCCCCACAGCCCCATCTCCCAACGCTCTGACAGCCCTATGTTGATGCCATATGAGAAGCTTATCCCTCGCTCCGGCCAGCGGTACATCGAGTGTCCGAATGACAGGGAGATATCATGATGATCGGATGCGGAAAGCGAAAGAGACGCGATAACGAGCATCAGGATGATAAGTATCTTCCTCATCTTCTACCCTCCCCGTGACCGAAGAAATACGAGAAACGCAGCACATACATCCCCCAGCCCCAGCTGTCTTCAGTAATTGAATAGAGCGCGTAAGGCGAGAAGAACTCGAAGACGAAATTGGTATCCTGAAATGAGAACGGGGCTATGCCAAGCAGTATATTCCATTCATCGGGCATCCTGTACTGCCCTCCCAGCGACACCTTCGGAGCCCAGAGCATCGTATTCGGGAACAGCACGTTGAACGGATGATCCGTGGTAGCAAATACAGGAGTGGATATACGGAGATTAGCCGCCTGGAACACATGCCCGTATGGAGAGAGGTCAACGCTCATCTCCACATCCCCCGCATGGATCTCCCTGTCAGGCGAGAAGAACAGCGCGATATTCAGCGCTCCGTATGGCTCATTCGGGGAAAGCTCGCCCACAGGAGCAAGCGAATAGCCTATGGCCGGACTTGACAATGCAGGAAATGCCGCGATCATGATGATCAGAAGAATCAGGAAACGCCTCACGTCAGCCTCCATAATACATGAAGAGATAGGCAAGGAAGCTTCCCTCTTCTCTCTCAAGCCGCTCTGCCTCTTCCAGGGAAAGATGGAAGGAGACCGGACGCACATCACTCTCCACATGCTCTTCGAGAAGCCTTGCGATCTCAGGGCTGTCTATCACGAGCGATAGCTCATGGGAAAGCTCCATTGAACGGAAGTTGAAGTTCGTGGAGCCTATGACGACATAGCGTGAGTCCACGATCATCAGCTTCTCATGCATGAGTGGGAGGATCTCGCCATCCTCATCCCAGATCGTAAGGCTCACATCGGCTCCGGTGGATTCGATCAGCTCTGGCAGGTAATGGTACATGCCGCCAGCGGCATACCCTCTGAGATCAACGGGGATTATCATCTCAACGCTTATGCCGCTATCAACGGCACGACGGACACCATTCTCCATATCTTCATTAAGGATAGGAAGATATGGGAACATGAGGATATGACTCTCCGCACTGCCGAAGAGAGAGGCGAACATCCCTGATATGCTTGCCTCGCTTCCCGGTCCCCTGTTGAAGAGATAGGCGTCATATATTCCCGAATCATCGGGATAGACGGCGAAATCAGAGTATGAGAGCTTCTCCACGCTGGATGCGTTCCAATTATCCACGAAGGCATGCATCAGCGTCTCTGCGAGGGCTGGGGAATCGAAGAGGTACATGCTGTCCCTCTGGGTCTTCCCTTCTCCGGCTCCCATCGATATGTAGTTGAGGTTCAGCCCGCCGATAGCGGCAAGGCGGCCATCGACGACGACGAGCTTGCGATGATCCCTTATCACGAGCGAGATGGGATTGATAAGGCGCATAGCGGAGATCGGGGAATACTCAAGGAGATGCACGCCGGATTCACGGAGGAAGTACAGCGGGGTCATGTAGTACTGCGTCTCCGTCATATCATAGGAGGAGGTTCCGTCCATGATGAAATAGACATCCACCCCGCTTTCCGCCTTCTCCCTGATGACATCGTAAAGGGGTTCGAGATTCTCGGAACTCGAGCCAAGGAACGTGGATATCAATATGTAGTCATCGGCATCCTCTATGACATCGATGAGGGCATGAAGCCACTCTGTACCATCGAAGAACATATCAGGCATCGGAACCTTCGTCTTCTCGCCGCCGAATGCGACAAGCTTCTCCTCAAGCGTCAGATCATCATCCCATGCGATATCAGAGATATACGCATCGGTCGTGGTCGCGCATGATGACAGGAACAACATGAAAGCTGAAAGCAGGATGCCTAGGCGGAATCTCATCTCAATGTCTCATCGTAGGGAATATGAATGGATTAGGCAACAGCTCCGAAAGAGTGAAATGTCGCTCCACGCCCTTTATCGAGCAAAGTACGATCTCAGTGTCAGGCCGCGCGAACTCGGCTATGACCTGGAGGCATACCGCACAAGGAGGAGCGGGAGGATCATCGTCGGAACATACGACCAGAAGATCGATGCCTATCGTTCCCTCTGCGGCTATAGCGGTGGTTATCGCATTGCGCTCTGCGCAGATCGTAGCCCCATAGGATGAGTTCTCAACGTTGCATCCGGGATATATCCTCCCTGTGGCGGCAGATAGGACCGCAGCCCCCACCTTGAAGGCAGAATATGGCGCGTATGCGTTCTCCCATGCTTCCCTAGCCACGCGCTTGGCACGCTCGATGATGAAGGAATGAGGCATCTTCATTTCCATAGGGATGATCTCATTCGCCCCATAAACCGTCCCATGTCCCTTTCCGGAGAAATCGGAGATGATATGCTCCAGCTCACCAGGGGATGAGAAGGAAGGAATAGCGGAGAGATCTGATATAACCGCATCCGCCCCGGCCATTCCTGCCATCTCCCCATCGATCGTCGTCATCAATGAGACAACGCGGCATCCGGCACTCCTACCGCTCTCGATTCCGGCAATGGTATCTTCGAATACGATAGCATCGCTTCCATCGACTCCCAGACGGATCAGGCATAGCTCATAGATATCCTTCCAAGGCTTGCTGCGGCGTACATCATCTCCGGTGGCAATGACATCGAAGTCGCTCTCCGAGAGGCCTATCGCCCTGATGTTCTCCCTTACCTTCCAGGATAGGGCGGATGATGCCACCGCGGTCATGATGCCAGCCTTCTGCGCGCTCCTTACGATATCAACGGCGCCAGGCAGCGCGATATCCCTTCCCTGCACCACCTCGGGATAGCGCTTCCTGAAATAGGCCGCGGCATCATCATAGGAGAAATCCCGGATCCCGAGCGCCTCGGCAGTATCGCAGAAGAACACACGATCCCCTGCTCCGAGATTCCCTTCAAAGGCGGAGCTATCGGTATCGAATCCAAGGGATCGGAAATACTCGGCTCCGACCGTCATCGAGATGGGCTCGCTGTCGGCGAGGACCCCATCCATGTCAAAGAGAAGCGCGCGTATCATCTCTGAGCCCTTATGAACCTTCCATCTCCGCTTATGCCGAGATAGATGCCATCTCCCATCACCAATCGGCCACGAAGATAGGTCATCACTACCTTTCCGGTGACATTGAACCCTTCATACGCAGTGTATCCGGAAGCGGAATGAAGGGACTCTGCGGACAGGACCCAAGGCCACTCCGGATTGAAGAGGATGATATCAGCATCGGAGCCCTCTCTGAGCGCGCCCTTCTCCGGGTAGAGCCCGAAGAGCTTTGCAGGCCCGGTAGAGAGCAGGTTGACTACCTGAGATAACGATAGCTTGCCGCTTGAATGGGCGAATGTGTTTATCAATGGTAGTAGTTCCTCAGTTCCAGGAATTCCTGGATAGATCGTACGGCAATCATCTGATGATAGCTTCTGCTCACGAGTGAATGAGCAATGATCCGTCGCAACCACCTGTATCTCGCCATCAAGGAGCGCTTCCTGCAGGGCCTTGTTGTCCTCTGGGGTACGCAGGGGCGGGGTCATCACATAGAGGGGGCCATCATCGCCTTCAAGCTTGGATTTATCGAGGAAGAGGTAATGCGGCGTGGTTTCGACGTTCACCGTGACACCGCGGCTCCTGAGTTCCCTCACAGCCTCAAGTCCGGCCTTCGACGAGAGATGTACGACATATATGCTCATGCCGATCTCCTCGGCGATCTCTCCTACATACCTTATCGCGGCAGCCTCTACTTCCGCCGGCCGGAGCGACGCGTGGTCTATAGGACGATGGCCGCCCTTCCAGCCGCTGTTTATCTCCTCGATGAGCTTGTCATCCTCGCAGTGTATCGTGACCATGATGCCAAGCGATGAGGCAGCCCGGAATATCTCCTTAAGCTCCTCACGCTTCTCCACGAGGTATCCTACGTCACGATAGGTCGTGAAGATCTTGATCGTTCCGCAGCCGGCGGCCTTGATCTCCTCAAGCTCCGTCTGGATATCATCACGATATCCATAGACCCCCTGATGCAGGGCATAGTCTATCGCCATTGGCCTCATCTCATGCCGGCGCTCAGACAATGACTCCAGCAGGGACTCCTTGTTATCATCGGCAAAGTCGACAACGGTAGTGACGCCGCCGAACGCGGCAAGCTTGGAGCCCTCCTCGAAGGAATCCGCGGTCACGGTTCCTCTTGATACCAGATGGTAATGCGTATGGGCATCGATTATGCCGGGAAGCACGCAGAGCCCATCCGCATGGATTATATCAGTTCCCTGAGGAAGCCTTGACTCATCTATATGAGGTGCGATCCTTACGATCTTCGAGCCATCGACGAGGATATCGGAATGTCTCGTCCATTCCGTATCTACGATCAGTCCGTTCTTTATCAAAAGGGTTGACATACATTAAGGATAATCCCTTTGCATGGGTCGTTCAAATGATTTCCTCATGATGAGGATTACTATCAGGAAAAGCTATTTCCATCAGACAAATGATATCGATACCTTCTTCCCTAAAGCGGAAGCAATCCTTTCGAGTGTCGCTATAGAGGGATTACCCATACCACTTTCTATCCTGCTGAGATTAGACTGGTTTATCCCTGTCCTCTCAGAGAGCTGCTTCTGCGTCATACCAGCCTCGATGCGTGCCTTCATCATTTCGTGCATTATCTGGTATTCAGTTTCAAGAGCATCCCATTCCTTCTTGAATTCAGGGTCTTCAAGCTTCTTGTTCAGGTATCTTGTGAAATCATCCATTCTTCTTCCTCCTAATCCAATCAGCCTTATATCTCGAGCATGTTTATAACACGAAGGGCTTTTGCCTGAAGCTTCATATCCAGCGAATCGATGAAAAGCTCCACAGGACATTCTCCGTTCTCCTTCCTGTAGAAATCTACTACGTATCCCAAGTCATTCCTCTTCCATGATTACGGTATTGTATATAAACAATATCATCAATTGGAAAAGGAACCATAATATGCACTCACATGAACAGCCGCTCCAACCCTAGTCCATGGATTATCGATACGATGTACTTTGTTCTGGCACAGCCGGTATTTAAGAGGAGTGTCCTTATCTGCGACTTTACCCGTCTCTTTAATAGTTTATCGTACATGGTTCTTCCGACTATACATATTGATAAATCTCTACAGGTCAGTCGTATTACAATCAACTGTCAGGTGAGTCTTCCTCAGTCATTTATCCTCAATGATATCGATTGTCTTTTCCTTCAATCTCAAGTAATATTATGAATTAAGTCGGGGAGGCGTCCAGTCCTACTATGGACGTAGAGCCGAACAGGGCACTTTAAATGCAGTCGCCTGACCTGAGGCCGGAGGTAAACCTTCGGCATTTTTCTTGGAGAAGACGATGAGCGTATTATCAATCATGATTGATGAAGCTGGCAACTTTTCTTTTTTCAATCTCACATGAACAGCCTCTCCAGCCCTAGTCCATGGATCATCGACACGATGTCCTTTGTTCGGGCGCAGCCGGTCTTGGAGAGCAGTGTCCTTATCTGCGACTTTACCGTTACTGGCTCCACGAAGCGCTTTGCCGCTATCTCCTTGACCTTCATCCCCTGCATGAAGCAAGAGATAAGCTCGCGCTCTGCGGTCGTTAGGGACGAGAGGTGCTGTATGAAATACAGGAGGTTCTGCTCACTCTGACGCAGTCTCTTGTACTCCCCCATCAGCACGCCATGCACGCGCTCAGAGAGCCGGGGAAGCCCCGCCTCGACATCCCTTATGTGCCTCGCGATCTCAGCTATCCCTGATCCCTTGACGACGAAATCCTTGGCCCCGGTGGCCATTGCCGTCATGATCATCTGGTCATCATCATGGCTTGTAAGGAATATGATCCTAGCCTCCGGATCCTTTTCCAGGATCCTCTCTGTTGCCTTGATACCGGCATCGGCGCTCTCCATCTCTATATCCATCAGCACGATCATCCCTCTCTCATATCGCAGCACGGCCTCATTCCCGCTTGCGGCAATGGCCTTGACCTCGAAGCCTTCCTCCTCCAGTCCCGCCCTCAGATCATCGCGTATGATCTCGAAATCATCGGCTATCATCAGTCCTGACATCCATTCTCCTCCCTCCTGTCGTATCGAGGCAGAAGGATGATGAAGCGCGTTCCCTTCCCCATCCTCGTCTCGAATCTGACCGACCCTAGATGCATCCTTATTATACTACGGGCGAAATACATTCCCATTCCCCAGTTCGATGAGCTGTTCTTGCTAGAATAGAAAGGCTCCCAGATGCGATGCTGCGCCTCCTTGGGAATCCCAGTCCCCTCATCCTCTATCGTGATGGATACCCAGAGCCGCTCAAGGGAGACGGAAAGCCGTACTGGATCGGTTCTGGAAGCTGAGAGCGTCGCCTCCCAGCCATTCACGAGGATGTTGGACAAGGCTTCAGAGAGATTATCCGTATCAGCGAGGACATTGATGCCATCGCCAGGACTGGAAATCTCGATAAGGATATCAGGGCAGGCCCTTCCGGCCTTGCGCACGGCCTCATCTATCACCGTCCGTATCGGTACAGCATCAAGATGGACGGAGCTGCTGCTGATCGCACCATGCAGCCTCTCCATGCGCGTAAGAAGCTTATCCATCATCAGCTTCAGGTCATCAAGCTCCTTCCCTTGATACCCGTTCTTCTCTATACGTGATATCAGTATCCGGGAGGCAAGCAGCTCATTCTTCGTACCATGTATGAACATGCTGACGCCGGCAGAGGCATCATTCGCCTTCCTCCGAAGGGCTACCTCCTCATGCTCATCATCGAGAATCACCCGGAGATAGCGGAGCGTACCATAGCAGCCGGACACGGAGGCTATGAAGCTGAGGGCCATGACAGCCACATACATCCCATCTGATATCCCCGACGTGAGATACCAAAGCCCGAGGTTCCACATGTAGTCATTGCTATAGAAGAGATAGATCTGAGCAGGATCCTGAGGTGCGTACAGGGCATATACCAGGGCAAGCGATGCAAGGATCATCATCTTGGTGATGAACCTTCTGCGGAAGAATGACGAGGTTATGGAGAAATATTCATGAATCATCACCGCGATCGACGCCGCTATGTAGAGATATATCCAGATACGGGAGAAGTACACGACTGCCTTCAGCATCCAGGGCCAGGGAACGATCAGGGCCTTGAATATCGGCGGAATGTAGATGATGAGGGAAAACGCAGGCAGGATCGCAAGCGTCCACCAGAGCCTCTTCATCCTCAGCGCAAGCGGGAAATAGGAAAATGAGAACGCAGCGAAGAGTATGAACAGGGGAAAGAGATAGCGGCCAAGCGCGACGATGTATCCGAGCTGCCCAAGCGTCATCACGCGATACTGCATCCAGCGTCTTATCTCATCGAAGCCATAGAGCAGCACCGATGTGGCCTCGGTTATGCCTCCCTTCTTCGCGATATACAGCAGTATTCCCAGGATAAACGTGAATAATGATAGCGATGAAAGGAAGAGGAGAACAGAACGCCTGTCCCTGCGAAGCAGCAGGAACACGCCCTCGATCAGCACAAGAAGGGTTATCAGTGAAAGCAGCATCCTATCTCCCTTATAGGATTCTACCATCGCGTATTCCAGTAAACAAGGAAAAGGCCGCAGGGATGATCGCCTGCGGCCAGGGAGATGTTATATGAAACTTCAGCTAGCTGCTTCTGTCATCACATCGAAGAGTACGTACGAATCGATCGTCGCGCTCTGATCGGCATTCTCGCCGAATCCGACCTTCTGAACCTCATAGAGGCTCTCGATCGTACCATCCGCTATCTGGGCGGCAAGCTCCGCGCTCGTCAGCCATTCAGCATCACCGCGCTGTGCATAGACGGTATCGAAATCGGTGCCAAGGACCTCAGCGACCCATCCGATCACCTCATCCTCATGCTCTGCCCTGTAATCCATTCCTGCATAGAGTCCCTTCACGAAGGAGACCAGGAGATCATGGTTCTCCTCAGCGAATGACGGCATTACGATCCAGGATGCGATTGATGCGGTCCTGTCTGAGAACGTGAGGTTATCAGAGAGGATGAAGGCATCATCACCGGTGTTCTCAAGGATCGTGAAGGATGACGGGGACCATGTCGCGCAGGCATCAAGGGAGCCGGAGGTCATTGCTGACGTGATAGCCGAGGCATCCATCTCATATGCGGTGATGTCATCAAATGAGAGCCCAGCCTCCTCAAGCGTCCATCTGAGGATCGTCTCTGATGATGTACCGGAAGCATAGCCGATGTTCTTGCCCTTGAGAGAAGCCGGATCCTCGGTCACTCCATGGCTCTTGAGGCCGATGACAGCATCGCCGTTTCCGACATGGGAGAAGCAGAAGATATCAGCCTGGCCATTGATGCAGAGCCTGTGCGCTCCATGCCCGATATATCCCACGTCAATGGAGCCAGACTCCATAGCCGCGATGATCGTCGGTCCATCAGCGAACTCAACGAGCTGGATCTCGATGCCCTGATCAGCGAACGCCCCGGATCTCATTCCAGCAACGACGCTCCAGAGGGAAGCATAGTTGGCCATATATGCGACACGAACGGTCTTAAGTCCATCGCTGCTCTCCTTTGAACCACCGGCGAAGACACCGGAAAGCACCACGAGCGCGATAAGCATGATTGCGATTGCCTTCTTCATTCAAAACTCCTTCTTATTACTTCCTGACCTCCAGGTACTCCTGATAGACCTGTGACCAGATAAGGTTCTTCAGCTCCAGGAAACGAGGGCTCATCTTCGTCTCCTGATCACGCGGGTATGGGATATCCACGTCGATGATATCCTTTATGCGCCCGGGCCTCGCGCTCATTATCACGACGCGCTGCCCGAGGATAAGCGCCTCATCGACGTCATGGGTGATGAAGAAGCAGGTCTTCATCTCCTTCTCCCAGGTATCGAGAAGCTCCTGCTGGAGCTGCGTTCTGGTCTGAGCATCCAGGGCACCGAACGGCTCATCCATCAGCAGCACCTCGGGGTTGGCGGCATATGCCCTTGCTATAGCCACCCTCTGCTTCATTCCTCCGGAAAGCTCCTTGGGATAGTGATTGACGAACTTCTCAAGATCAACCATCTTGATGTACTTCATCGCTATCTCCTCGGCTTCCTCCCCCTTTATCCCCTTCATGTTGAGGCCGAACATGACGTTCTTCTTCACCGTGAGCCAGGGGAAGAGCGCGTACTGCTGGAATACCACTCCCCTGTCGGGGCCTGTTCCTGTCACGACCTTGCCATTGCAGGTGACAGTACCTGATGTAGGCTCCAGAAGCCCAGCTATTATGTTAAGCAGCGTCGACTTGCCGCATCCTGAAGGACCGACGACCGTAACGAACTCGTTATTAGCGATATCGAGATTGACGCCGTTGAGGGCCACGACCTCGCCTGTCCTTCCCATGTAGGTCTTCTTGACGTTGTCGATATGGACCTTTATATCTCTCTCTTCTCCTGCCATCCTGTCAGCTTCCTCTCTAAGAGCTTGATGATCTTCTCGACGGTGATGCCTATCACGCCGATTATTATGATGTACAAGAGCATCGGAGCCGTCTCGAAGTTGTTGTTGAAGCTCCTTATCCTCATACCCAGTCCTGCAAATGCGCCGGTAGACTCAGCGGCGATGAGCGTCGTGAGCGCGACCGATGCGCCGAGCCTGATCGCCGTAAGCACAAACGGAAGCGATGCCGGAGCGAGGACACGGATGAAGATATCCTTATCCCTGGCACCAAGCACGCGCGCCGCCTTTATCAGCGTCTCATCGATGTTTATGATCCCCTGATACATCGTTATGCACATGATCAGGAAGGTAGCGATCGTTATGACGATGATCTGCGGGCGCCTTCCCACTCCTGCCGCGATTACGATCAGCGGAACATACGCTAGAGGCGGGATGTTCCTGATGAACTGTATCCATGGCTCGATGATGTTCCTCACCGGCTTGTACCAGGCCATGAGGATGGCAACCGGAAGGGCTATCACGAAGCCGAGAGCATAGCCTGCACCGACGCTTATCAGACTAGAGGAGAGATCCTTCCACAGGATACCGCGCTCTATCACGACCGGAATCTGGCTAAGGGTAACTATGACATTAGGGAATGAACGGGCAGTCTGGGGCAGCACAGACAGAAGCGTCCAGAGCCCAAGCGCCACGGCAAGCGATATAAGGAGCCATATGCGGCTCATGAGCTTCCCGCCCTGCTTCCCTCCATTCTTCATTAGACTCTTATCACCCATCAGATGGGCCTCCTTTATCTTTCTAAAGACAGGCTAACATCGATCGGCAACATTGGTAGGCTGAATTTTCTTACGCCCAATCTCCCTCATTAAAATCCGGTATCAACTAGAAACTCCCTGAGATACCGCTCTCCGGTAACTACGACAAGGACATCTTCAAGCTCTATTTCTTCGATACCGGGCTGCTGCTATCCATGATGGAGAAGGAATCGCAGGCGGATTTCAGGATCAACCATGATTTCGGGATATACAAGGGCGACCTATATGAGAATATCATCGCAGAAGCACTAGCAAAGTCCGAAAACAGGCTGTTCTATTACAGGAAGGCAAATTCAACGCTCGAGATGGACTTCTTCCTCAGGACCGGGACAGTATTGTCCCTATAGCGGTAAAAGCATCAAATGCGAATTCTAAATCACTGAGTACCATGATAGCGAGCGATCACTACCCTGCCATCAGATTCGGGATAAAGATGATAGACGGGAATATCGGATACAACGGCAGGTTCTACTCATTCCCCCACTTCACGGCATTCATGCTGCCAAGTTTCCTGGAATCGATTGATGGGGTCAGTAGTTAAACGTGAAAATCCTATAAAGAAAAGGTGCAGGCAGAAACACAGATGGAGGGGGCCGTAACCCCCTCCGAAACCTTATAAATCAATAAAACAGGAACGGTACATACGATATCAATACAAGCAGTACAAGCAGATAGATGAAGTAAGGTACTGATTCCTTCAAGAAGTCCTTGATACTGCAGCCCGTGACTCCGCATGTCACGAACATCAGCGTGCCTATAGGAGGACTGATTCCGCCGATCGACATGTTGAATATGATGATCATACCGAAATGGATAAGATCGATGCCATACATCATCGCAACCGGCGCAAGCAGCGGTGACAGGATGATTGTAGCTGAAGCTCCTTCCATCAGCATTCCTACTACGAGCAGGAAAAGATTGATGAAAAGCACGAAGAGATACTTATCCGATATGAACTTCAGCAGGAAATTGGCAAAGAGCTGAGGAATCTGCTCTTTCGTAAGCACCCATGAATATATCGAAGCAGCTGCAACGATAAGCATAAGGGATCCAACGGTAACAGCACTCTCATGCAATGCCGCAAGAAGCTCCTTCTTCCCCATCTCTCTCCATACGAGACCAAGGACAAGTGAATAGATTACGGCCACGGCACCAGCCTCGGAAGGAGACACGATACCGATCCTTATGCTTCCAATGATGATGAAAGGAAGTACAAGGGCTGCCCAGGACCTCTTCAGGACCCTAGCCGTCTCACCTTTTGCCACCCTGCCTGTACGATATGGCTTATACCCACGCCTTCTGGCGATATATTCGGTGAAGGCCATCATCGTTACGCATGTGATAAGGCCAATGACAAGTCCCCACATGAACATCTTTCCGATAGACGCACCAGCTAATGTTCCATAGAGGATCATTCCGATTCCTGGTGGAATAAGCGGGGTGATGATCGACGAGAATGCAGTTATGACCGTCGAGAACGGCTTAGAGAGTCCTGATTCCTCCATAGCAGGCACAAGGATCTTAGCCTCCATGGCGGCATCAGCATTGGACGATCCGCTCATTCCACCCATGATGGTTGAAAGTAGTATATTCGCCTGTGCAAGTCCCCCATTCAGTCTACCGGTAGCAAGGGTACAGAAATCAACAAGCCTTGATGTGACTCCTGTGTAATTAAAGAACACACCAGCCATTATGAAGAATGGACATGCAAGAAGCGATGTACTCTCAATGCCAGAGGTTATACGCTGAGCGGCAATGACTATGTTTGCATCAGGATTCAAGGCAAAATAAGACAGGCATGCGCAAATCATCGAAACAAAGATAGGCACCTTTACGAAGATAAGCACAAGCATCACGATGGTTGCAACGAGGACCGCGATCTCACCCATTTGACACTACCTCCTTCCTGCTATTCTGAATATCCTCGATACCGCAGATTATGTGATTGATAAGCATCAGCAGGCAGGCAAATGCAACGACACCATACACAAGCGCCCTGGGAATATGAAGAAGGGTCGTTGTCTGATTCCTGGCAGCCATGGTGATGACCCTGTCTATCTGAAGCTTGCCGATCCAGCATATCGCCCCTGCAACGATGACCCATATGATCACGTCAATCACACGCTTAAGCTTAGGAGAGAACCTCTCATATAGAAGGTCAATCGCGATGTGGCCTCTCTCCCGGAAAGCTATGCTTCCACCGAAGAATACAGACCATACGATAAGTATCATCTGTACCTCTTCAACCCACATCAATGGGTTGGAAACGACATATCGCATGAATACGGCAATCACGGTCAGGATAGTTAGAACACTAGCACTGACACCAAAGCCGATCTCATCGATATAAGAAAGAACTTTCTTGATCTTTGGAATCATCAGCAACTCCTTTTAGTAATCAGATTATCAAGACAGATTGATTCAGCGAGTTTCCTTCCGCCTTCCTTATTCGGATGGAGATGATCAGCGGTAAGCTTTTCAGTCATCCTGGTCTTATCAGAGGAATCTGCCAGGACACTGTCAAAATCAAACAGGCCATCGAACCCTAGCGCTCCAGACCTCAGAACTGAATTGACATCATTCCTCTTATTCTCATTATCTGGATTCCACACCTCACGAAATCCTTTGAATGGCATGATAGTACAGCCGAATATCCTAGCCCCATGCCGCTTGGCAATTTCAATAAGCCTACGGTATCCAGCAATAAGATCATCAGACTCTATTGTCTCATAGGAAGGACACATTCCATCTGCGGGATTGATGATATCATTCACGCCTTCCTGCAGGATAACGGTGTCAACCCTATTATCCCCGAAGACATCGTCTTCAAAACGCTCTAACGCATTGATTCCGAAGTACATTCCGAATCCTGTGCGGATAGAGGCATCATGCAGGATCTTATTCCCGCATATACCGCGGTTGAATACCGTTACCTTCCCCGGATACGCGTCATACAATCTGGCAGTCAATGCCTCACCCCAGTTACCATGCTGGGTTATGGAGTCTCCTATGAGAGCAATGGAGCTTACTGGCTGATCGGTATAAACCTCAACTGACGACACTATGCAGCAAACCACGTTATATAGCGGTTTAAGAGCTATAAACTCCCTAGCCTCATCAATGAATCTCTCACCAGATACATATTCCGAATCACAGAAATCCCCACCTTCCTGAGCAGCGATCCTCGTTATGATATTAGACTGACTGCTCGTCGCAGCCGTGATCTTAGTCCGCTCCTTCACATATAGCGATATCGCAATCCATGATCCAGCCTCAGCATTAAAGCTACATACATCGGAATACCTGACTTCCCCAGGTCCCAATGTAACAGAATCACATCCATCAAACTGCAGCGTACAACCATCAGATGCCACTCGCCCATCTTCATCAGAACAAGCAATAGTCATCCGGTTAACTGTTATCGGATATCTGTTGTACTTGTTCGATACCTTGATCCTCAATGCAGAGGAATCGATATTATTGCGATACCACATCCTCTGAGTCTCGTTCTCCGCATAAATCGGGAACATAGAGAAATCAGTATCAACATAACTCCAGGAAGTAAGCCACTCCATCCTTATTACTCCACGACTTTTCAAATAGAGGCTGGCAGGAACCGCCAGCCTCACGCTAATCACTGCTTCGATGCCCTATACTCGGCCATCGTATCCTCTATCCTCTGGACAAAGGCATCATCCCAGCCGATAAGATCATAGAAGTTATCCATGCGTGCGCGGAATGAATCGACATCAATATCGATGAATTCCATACCATTATCAGCAAGCTTCTGCTTTCCCTCGGATTCAAGTGTCTGGAAAAGGCCGAAGCTGTATTCGCTAGCCTCAGTAGCGGCTGATTCAATAGCTGCGCGCTGCTCATCAGAGAGAGAATTCCAAAGAGCGAGATCCATTCCCCAGAAATCATACGTCGTTACATAAGGCTGATTCGCAGCATATTTCACGACCTCGTAAAGCTGTCTGGTAAACGCATCTGCATAAGGGAACTCACATCCATCAACTACTTTCTGGGCCAATGATGAATAAAGCTCAGAAACTGCTACGCTTGTAGGAATACCCCCAAAAGCCTCTACTGAATAGATTGCAAAGGTGCTATTCGGAGTGCGGATCTTCAGGCCGTGCAGATCCTCAGGAGTAGTGAACTTGGAATTAGCCATAAAATATCTCGTGCCAGAAACAACAGGAGCGTTGATAAGCTTGAGCCCATTAGCTTCTGCCTGTGCGATGATCTCAGCCCAAAGCTCACTCTCTGTAATTCCGTAGATATCATCCAATTCCTCAAAGAGGAACGGAGTCATGACCAAACCCATGTTAGGAGATCCGAAGTTATCACCCCAGTTACTACCACCGCTGAAGGAAATGATATTGATACCGCTCTGGATTGCCTCGAATGTATCGACCTCGGTTCCGAGCTGTCCATTATTATAATAGGTAGCCTCAAAGAGCCCGCTTTCATTAAGCTTCTCGACAAACAGCCTATTCGCTTCATCTCCACAGGAACCATCTGTATACACAGAGGCTACATCAAGCTTCATCGGACCATCCGAAGCCTCGGACGCTCCTCCTGCAAATACGAACCCAACGGAAAGTGCAATCATCACCAATACTGATATGACACGCTTCATCACGGAACCTCCTCTTTACGACATTGTCCTGACTATGCCGTACATAATTATTGTATACAATTTACCATGCCCATATCAGGCTGTCAAATATTTTTTGCTATTTTATTATTCTTTCAAATTCAAGAAATTATTTTATTTTAATTTGAAATGGGGCGAAATATGGTATATTATTGTATACAATTATTTCATGTTATAATTTCAACTAGGAGAAGGATAATGGCAAGACCGAAAAGCGAGGCTTCTGAAATTGCATTCAATACCATAAGAACGAAGATAAATCGATTTGAGCTAGCCCCAGGAGATAAGGTATCGGATCTTGCCCTTTCCAAGGAACTCAATATGAGCAGGACTCCTATAAGAGAAGCAATGCAGCAGCTTGAGAAATCTGGGCTGATCATCAAGCTTCAGAACTGCTGTATCGTCGCGCCGATCACTGAGAAAGATGTAAATGAGATCCTGGTATCAAGAGGGGCGCTGGAGAAATGCGCCGCGCAATATATAATAGAGAATGGTGGGATTTCATCGATAGATAAGGACAATATCGAATCCATACTCCTGAAAGAGCAGGAATACCTTAAGGATGGAAGATTCTTCGAGTCCTTTTCCGAAGACACGCTCTTTCATGCCACGATCGTATCGCTGAGCGGAAATAGCAGGCTTATTGAATTCATGCATACGCTGAATATACAAGGTGATAGATTACGCTGGCTCTCGATCATGGTCCCATCAAGGTTCGATTCCACCCTGACAGAACACTACAATATACTCAATTCAATATCCTCAGGAGACGTAGCAGAAGCATCTAAATGCATTGATCTGCATATAAGGAATTCATATGAGAATTACCTGAATATGCTCTCCGATCCGACTTGGAATATGAAGATAGCAGAATTAAGACGGGAAATGTACGCATAATCGAACCAGATTCTAAGATGAGGGGCCAGCTAGGCCCCACCATCAAAGGTCATCCACCAGCGCCGTGGACTTGGCGTATGCGGTGCTGCGCGCCTCGAAGAAGTCCGTCTTTACCATGTTCGCATTAGAGTACTGCGACACCCATGCCATATCCTTAGGCTCTTCCTCGAAACCGTCATAAAGATTGCCGAAGCCGATGCTGCTCCATCTAAGGTTGCCCAGGTAATGGATATAATCGGAGACCATCTTACGCGTCAGTCCTGGGATATCATCACCGATGACATACTCTCCCCAGGCCGCTTCCTGCCTAACTCCCTCCTCCATCATCTCCTTATACACGGCGACCTTATCGGGAGTGAAAAGTCCAGGTTCCTCCTTCTTCAGCTCAAGGATGATGTTCCTGAATAGCCAGAGATGGGTATTCTCATCGCGGTTTATATACCTTATCTCCTGCGCTGATCCCGGCATCTTGCCGTTACGGGAGAGGTTGTAGAAGAACATGAAGCCAGAATAGAAGTAGATACCCTCAAGGATGAAGTTCGCCACCAGCACCTTCATCAGGTGGAAGAGATCCCGGTTCTCGATGAAGTCATTATAGCAATTGCCTATGAATGTGTTGCGGCGCAGCAGATGCTCATCTGTCTTCCACTGGAAGAGTATATCATTGCGCTCATCTGGAGAGCAGATGGTATCAAGCATATAGGAATACGCCTGGCTGTGGAGGCACTCCTGGAATGTCTGGATATGCAGGCAGAGCCCCACCTCATTCGCTGTTATGTACTCAGTCACGTTCGGCAGGTTCGCCGTCTGCAGGCTATCGAGGAAGACGAGGAAAGATAGTATCTTGTCATATGCCGTGCGCTCTGCCGGCAGGAGACGATGATAATCCTTCAGGTCCTGAGCGAGGTTTATCTCCTCAGGTACCCAAAAGTTATTCATCGCCTGCCTGTACCAGTCAGATACCCAGCCATACTTCATGTTATTGAAGTCATTAAGGTTGGTCGTATTGCCTCCGACCATCCTCCTCTTCTCGACCTCGGTATCCCCATCAGGATTAAAGAGGGGATTTCTCTTCAGCTCTTCCATCATCTCCTCCTCAGCTTGAGCAGCTCTCGCACTCCTCGACCTCAAGGCTCTTGGAGCGGACGTAATAGATCGTCTTGACATGGCTCTTCCACGCAAGGATGTACAGGTCCAGTACCTGTCTCATCGTATAGTCATTCGTTATATAGAGATTCATCGACTGCGCCTGATCGATATGGCGCTGCCTCACGCCCTCAGCACGAACAGACCAGCTCTGATCCATCTGATACGCTGACTTGTAGTACCACCATGTCGCAGGAGAAAGCTCCGGCGCGACCCGAGGAAGCATGCTACCCTTCTTCTCCTCATAGAAGAAACGCTGCATCACAGGATCCACTCCTGCTGTCGTCCCGGAAAGGATGGATGTCGATGAGGTCGGAGCGATTGCCAGGAGATATGCATTCCTCATGCCTCGCTCATGGACCTTCCTCTTCAGCTCCTGCCACTGAGGGGATGTGTAGCCGCGGCGCTCGAAGAAAAGGCCGGTATCCCACTCGGAACCTTCGAAACAGCTATAGCTTCCCTTCTCCATGGCAAGCTCCGATGATTCCTCGATCGCGGCATAGGCTATCGTCTCAAAGACCTCATCAACGAACCTAAGATGCTCCTTGCTCTCCCAGCGCACGCCGTTCTTGGCAAGCATATGATGATAGCCGGAGACTCCGAGTCCTATCGAGCGATAGCGCTCATTCGTGATCTGGGCATATGGAACGGGATAGAAATTGAGGGTTATGACGTTATCGAGGGCGCGGACGACGGTCTTTACAAGCGCGGAAAGCCTCTCCTTATCCCGGACATCGACGTTCCCTAGGCATATCGACGCCAGATTGCAGACGACGAAGTCTCCCGGGAGGGTCTTCTGCACGACGATGGTATCACCATCCTCATCCTTCACCTCCACCGACTCCGCCTCTATCTCTGACATGTTCTGCGCTATCTCCGTACAGAGGTTGGAGGAATAGATCATCCCCTTGTGCTTGTTGGGATTCATCCTGTTCACCTCATCACGGTTGAACGTGAAGGGTGTTCCAGTCTCGACGGCGCTCTTGAGTATCAGGCGCACCAGGTCCTTCAGGAGCATCGATCGCTTTGATATCCTATTGTCCCTGACGCAATCGAGGTATCGTTCCGTCCACTCCTCTCCGTAGGAATCCTCAAGGTGATAGCCCTTTACGGTGAATATCTCATGGGGACACATCATGTACCACATCTGGTCGAGGCTCTCGGAACAGAGCTGCCAGAAGTAATCGGGATAGCAGATGGCTGGGAACACGTCATGGGCCTTCATCCTGTCATCACCATTGTTGGTACGCAGATTCAGGAACTCCGGAAGATCCTTATGCCACACATCAAGGTATACCGCAACGGCTCCTGCCCTTACCCCCAGCTGATCGACGGCCACGGCCGTGTCATTGACGAGCCTGATCCATCGTATCACACCTCCGGCAGCTCCCTCGAAGCCACGGATAGCCGATCCATTGGCCCTTACCTTGCCGAAGTACATGCCCATACCGCCTCCGAACTTGGAGACCTTGGCGAAGTTGTCCAATGAGCGATAGATGCCATCGAGAGAATCAGGGACGGTATCGATGAAACATGAGGAAAGCTGATGGATGGGCTTACGGGCATTGGCAAGCGTAGGGGTAGCCATCGTCACCTCCATCCGTGAGAGCATGTCATAGAACGCCCTTACCATCTCCATGCGCCTTTCCTTCTCTGGGAGAGCGAGATGAAGCGCGATACCAAGGAACATCTCCTGAGGTGTCTCCATCGGCTCATGGTGATGGGTATGTATCAGATAGCGCCTGATAAGGAGATCAAGGCCCGAGTATGTGAAGAGCTTGTCCCTTTCCTCATTGATATACCCCGCAGCTTCCTCGATCTCAGCCTTGGAATAGCCCTCCTTGATATAGGCCCCATAAAGGCCTTCATCGGTAAGATAGCAGAGCTTCTCATAGAATGATCCTATGCCCTTCTCGGCAAGACGCCTTGACAGGGAACGTCGGAAGGAGAAGAGAAGGAAGCGTGATGCGATGAATTCCCAGCGAGGAGCCTGAGGGCCGGTCAGCTCCACCGCGGCCCTGATGATCGCCTCCGCCTCCTCTTCCTCAGACATGCCTGGCTTCGAGAAGGATATGAGCTTATCAGCAAGGATCGAGAGCGAGTAGCCATCCTCCGGGAAATCATGCTGTATCCCTGCCAGCACCGGCTCCAGGGACTTATCGCTGAAATGCTCCAGTATCCTCGCCCTCTCCTTCCTCCGCTGCGTACGCGCGTTGCGGAAGAGGATGAAGCTCTTGGCGGCCTGGAACTCTCCGGAAGCCATCAGGACCTCCTCGACGATATCCTGTATCTCCTCCACCGCCCAGCTTCCATTCCCTCCGAGACGGCGCGATACCTCCTCCGCAAGGCTGATGGGAAGATCATGGGAATAATCACCTCCCGTACTCTCCAACGACTTGCGTATCGCATTGGCTATCTTGTTGATATCAAAGGCTTCCCTTCGACCATCTCTCTTGATTATCTCCATGGCTACTCCACTACAAATACTGTAATCATGATCGAATCACGCAAGATATTGCGTATGCCTATAGATACCAGATAATCGGGATACAGGCAACAGGGAACCGACGATACGTCCCCAATCCCTTCTGCCGGCCGAGTCATCTCATGGCAAGCACATCCGCCCCAATACCGTCTACAACATCATAGCCTCTGACATGAACCACATAAACTTGTTATTATCATTCAATGCGCAAAACAGAGACCATATTCTACATAACATAACGGTGATATAATGCTCAGAAGGACCATATCACGTGCTATATAATCAATATACTTAATATATTGAATCCAAGATTTGTCTTTCAAATAGACCTATGCTGTTCAATTGTAAAGACAAATTTCGTACTATCGTGTAATGCTATCGAATATTCTATAGGGGTACCATCATTCAAGAAGCTAACCCCTTTCCACAGAATCAATGGAGTTCCATCCGGAACTCCAAGATAACCTGAAATACTATCAGAGGACAATTCTACTCTGAATGTCTGCTTTGAAGTTGCGATATAAGAACCATCTGGTAAAGCCTTATTCAAGGCATCAAAAATAGGTAAATCATCCACGATATATTTCCCAAGATCAGGAACTCTGTAATAAGGATAATATGAAATCCTATAAAGCTTTGGAAGATTATCGGCTATACGTATGGAAACAACTTTCAAGACAGGGCTACCTTCTGGAATTGATAATTTAATAGATATTTCAGGATCAGCTGTTATTTTTTTCTTTTCCAACACCTTTAGTAACATCTTCTTTCCAATGGCAGCTACATCTTCAGAAAAAGGAGTATATTGATTTAGATTCTTGTTTATGACAGGACGATCTACAAATGTTCCCTTTCCCTGTTTTCTGCTTAAATAACCAAGAAAAACTAGCTCATCCAAGGCCTTACGGACTGTAGGCCTGCTTACTCCATATTTTGCACTAAGAACGTTCTCAGATTCTATCTTCTGATTAAACTCGTAAACACCTGTTTGAATTTTATCAATTATATCTCTCTTTATTAAATAATATTGAGGAAGCATCCTCTCCTCATCCATATTGCCAATACTCCTTTCACCACGCAGCAACCCGATCAGGCAATGGATCCACTGTCCAAGCCATTTTGTTAGTTAATTTTATCAGAAGTTTCATTTTCACTTCCATATAGTCTAGATTATTCCAGAGATTTTTTGTCTCATTAGGATCATTAAAGAGATCATATAATTCTCCCTCTCCATAATTATGGTAAACAACCAGCTTATACCTGTCATCCATGACCATGGTTGCTTGTACATGAGGAGTATTCCACGGCAGAGAATTATAATACTCACAATATATATCAGATCCTTTGTATTTCTCTTTGCCAGATAATGCAGGAAATATAGAGCGAGCTTGCATGGAACTTGGTATAGGAATACCCGCAATATCAAGTATTGTCGGAGCCAAACTCATTATTTCAATGCGTTCTCTTATTCTCTGGCCTGTTTGCATTTTCTTAGGATAGCTGAATATATAAGGAACATTTATACAAGGTTCATAAAAGAATGGACCTTTATAATACATACCATGATCACCCAATAACTCACCATGATCTGACATATATATGATTATTGTATCATCAAGCAAATCAGATTTTGCAAGAAAATCAAGCAATCTACCAACCTGCTTATCTATAAGATCGCACATCGCATAATAAGCAGCCTTTATATATCGATGATCTAAATCTTTCATTTCAACGGCTGGATAAGATCGAATTTTTCCAGAATACTTACGTCGTCCATTTGTCGCTTCAAGATGCTCTAATTTCTGTATACTTGGCTTTTCCTCTAGTTCTCCATCGATATAATTCGGTAAAGGAAGTGAGTCCAATATAGGAAAATATTTTTCCAAATACTCATATGGAGGATCGAAAGCTGCATGGGGGTCGAAAAAATTAATCATAAACATCCAAGGAGAATCAAACTTGCTTGCCACTTTGATGAAATCAATGGCCTTCTCTGTACAGAATGATGATAAATGATATTCCTCCGGCATACCGATATCTATGTATTTACAATGCTCAAAAGGTTTTATTTCATACTCTATGCCTTTATTTGCAAGCCACCTATGATAAGAATTAGCGGGATGTCGCAATGAAGAATCATGGGCCCATTCAAATACTATGAATCCATCATCTATTCTTTTTTCGGATAATCGATTCGTATTTGTAGGATCACATGCTGCAAGATGAAGTTTTCCAGATAATCCGCATGCATACCCATTGTCAGAAAGTATCTTTGAAAACAGTATTTCATCGGTAGGAATATCCTGCCCATTTTGTCGACATCGCGTAGTCCTAGGATATCGCCCCGTCATAAAGCTAGATCTGCTTGGCGTACATACAGGATTCTGGCAATATGCCCTTTCAAACAAAACCCCATTAGCAGCCAGGGAGTCGATGTTTGGCGTTGATGTAAAATCATTTCCATAGCATCCAAGCGTATCTGCGCGCTGCTGATCAGAACAAATAATTAGAAAATTGGGCTTTCGTACTTGATTACTCTTCATATAGCACATCCTCTGATTTATTCCCCTTAATACTCCTCCCTATATTCCAGGCCAGCAGCATGAATGAAAACATAATCAAAATACAACTAATCGGTCTCATAAGGAAAATTAAAAATCCGCTGTCAGAAATAGCCAAAGCCTGACGCAAATTAGTCTCAAACTGTAAGCCAAGCATAAAAGATATAATCAATGGAGGAATTGGAAATTCATATTTTTTCATAAAGTAGCCAATAATTCCAAATACTACGAATATTATCAGGCTGAATGTACTATTCTTATCAGCAAATACCCCAATGAAGCTTATGATGAGAACAGACGGATAAAGAACCTTCACGGAAATCCTTGAAATGACTTCTCCGATTTTTCTTGCACAAGTCATACCGATAAGGAAATATCCAGCAATGGCTATCAAGCCCGTGACATATATTCCATATACTAAATCGGTATGTTTCTGAAATATCATAGGACCAAACTCAATACCATTAATCATGAAGACACTCATCATCAAAGCAGCATCAGTACTACCCGGAATTCCAAAAGAGAATAATGGGATAAGATTTGCACCACAGACTGCATTATTGGCTGATTCCGCTGCTGCAACGCCTTCCAAGGCACCGTGCCCGAACCTTTCAGGATGCTTTGATATACTCTTAGCTTGACCATAACTAATAAAAGGAGCAACAGCAGCACCCAATCCAGGAAGAATACCTATTATAGATCCTATTACGGTAGATAATGATATAGTAGGAATCAGAGACTTGAATTCTCTCAAGGTCAACCGATTATCATCCTTGTTATTACTTTTGCGAGCCGTTACTTTCCTACCAATATTCCCATTATTCAGTACGACTGATTCCACCTGAATAAATACCTCAGAAAGAATAAATAAGCCAGTTAACACAGGAATCAGTCCCAACCCGCCATCAAGCTTATAATATCCGAAGGTAAACCTAGATGCCAAATTCGCAGGATCAAGGCCAACCAAAGAAAGCAAAATCCCCAAGCATGCAGAAAATAATCCCTTCAAAGGAGATTTTCCTGTTATTCCAGAAATAAGTACCAATGCAAAAAATAGGATTCCTACTATTTCTACCGGCCCACATATCCAAACAAGTTTAGCTACATACACGGAACCAAAAATAAGCAACATATCTGAACAGAAATCACCTATTGCTGATGATATGGCCGCAGTCCTTAAGGCCTTTCCAGATTTACCTTGCAATGTAAGAGGATATCCATCTAATTGCGTACAAGCAGCAGCTGCTGTCCCAGGAGTGTTAATCAATATTGCAACAATAGATCCCCCATATGTTCCAGCTTTATGCATCGCATACATCATCGCAATCGCAGACAATGGAGAAAGATAATAACTAAAAGGTATAACAAGAGCCAATCCAACAGTACTTGATAACCCAGGGATTGCCCCAAGTATGACACCTGTAACAATACCTACTGTCGTAAAGAACATTGTTTCAGGAGATGAAAAAACGTCGACGAATGCAATCAACAAATTCTGTAACTGTTCCATTTCAACCTCACCAAATCAAAAAAGCAAACCTGAAGGGACTGGGACACGTAGCAATATTGCAAAAACAATATATATCAGAACAGAAGTCGTACAGGAAACGGCTAATGCCATCAAACACTTTTTCTTATCTAAGGAAAAGTTATTAAAAATCCATATACTAATGAATAAAGCAATTACCGTTGATACAAAATACCCTATGAAAGGCATCAAACAAGCATAAGCCAAAGACACAATGGACATTGCTATAATCGGTTTCCAGCAAATCTTTATCGCTTCTTCTTTTCGCTTAGCCCTTCTGTCTTTTACCCCTTCTACGGTAATCCCAACACCACAAAGAATCATTGTTGCCAATACAATCCTAGGGAGTAATTCTGAAGAAATGGCAACGGTCTTAGAGAAAGAAATTTCTCTCTCAACAATCAATATAGGCAATAACAACAATATGACTAGAGGGAAACATATCATGAAAATACCTGTAGCTATTTTTTTATTCATAATTTACTCCCTGTAAAAATTAACAAATTGTAAAGTGTATAAATCAGTTACTGTAATCCACAACGAACCGAGCAAACTGCTCATCAAATGATTTTACCTGATTGATACATTCCTCAGTATTCCATCCAAGAGCAGAATAACCTTGTTCCGCAAATATCCTCTGACAGTTTTCTCCATTAAGCATATCGTAGAATATCGTATAAAGCGTTTCGATAATCTCTGAGGGAGTATCAGCGGGAGCTGCTAGAATTTTTACTTCATATCCTACGATGATGTCATCGTATCCAAGCTCTGCTAAGGTCGGGACATTTGGGTACAACGGATCCCTTTCATAATTACTTATTGCCAATACCTTGAGCCTATCTTCAAAACCCTTTGTTAAAAATGTAGCAAAAAACCCAACATCAACATTCCCACCTGCGACAAGATTTCTTCCTGCAGCCCCACCATCAGAATTAACGACTTCGGTCAATTCGATTCCTACTTTATTAAAGAAATCAAGCCCAAGCACATAGTGAGTTCCATTTACATTAGAATGTGTCCATCTTAATTCACCTGGATGCTGTTTAGCATATTCTACAAGTTCTTCCAGAGAATTAAACGGAGAATCCTTCGGAACAGCTACACAAGAAGAATAGCTAGCTAATCCGATAATCGGAATAAAATCATTAAATGTATCTACAGGGAGAGTTCCAACGTGCCTTGCAAATGTAAATGTCGGAGCCCCCCATCCGTTTAAAAGGGTATATCCATCCGGTTTCGAATCTGCTACATAAGCCGCCCCAACCATTTCATTTCCCCCTGGCTGGTTAACCACAATAACCGGCTGTCCATTCAACATATCACAGTCCTCACTTGCCACGGCCCTAGCGATTATGTCCGTTGCACCACCTGCAGAACTGGGACAGACTATGTTTATTGGCTTTGATGGGAAAACCTTATCACTACCTCCTTGCGCAAAAATTGAAAGACAACAAACCAAAATGCATACGAAGCAAACAAACTTTTTCATAGCTCCTCCTTTTCGGGCAAACTTATAAAGTTGTATTTACAAGTTTTATTTAAGGGGCGAATTCGATACCTGTCAACAAAAATTTAATTCGAAGAACCTCCAATTCATAAACATTGCATCATAAGGGAACCAATAAAACTTCATCCCACGCTTTAGGACTTATCAACAAAAGAACGATAATGGCAATCCATCCATAGTGACTCTCCAGAAGCCTGCCAAAGGCATGGGAAAGAAGCTCGTCATATCCTTTGACGCTTGATGCCGTAACGCTAATCAGCGATTATATTGCCATGAGTATTTTCTGGTCCATAATAGGCGCGGCGCTCCTCTTCATGGCCGCGACGGTCGCCACGCATCTTGCGACGCTGAAGACGAATGCAAAGAGATACGAGCGGAAGAAGGCAGAGGAGCTTGAGCCCCTTAATGATATGTGCAGTGATGAGATCATGGCCATCAACGCGATAAGGGAGAAGATAAGATGCTTACGCTGATCATACTGGCAGCTGGAATCATTGCAGGCATCATCCTAGGCGCCTGGCTTTCGAGCATAGAGTCCAAGAGCAGATTCACCAAGCTAGATACAGATATAGCGAAGGGAAAGGAAGATCTCGACTGCCTGAGATCGATAAGGGCGAGGCTTGAAGCGGAGCATGAGAAGCTCTCCAAGGACAAGGGCGCGGGATTCTCGGACCTCACGGAAGAGGAATGGAACGTGATACGCCCCTTCCTCTCACTGCCACGGCTCCGCAGCACGAGGCTCTATCAGGACAGCAGGAATTAGAGAGCAGCAGGGCCGGATCGCTCCGGCCCGCTTCCTTATCAGTCTGCCATGCAGAGATGCACGGCGGCTCTCGTGAAGGTCTCAGGAAGAGCAAGTATCGAGGGATTCTCCGGAAGATACTTCTTCATGGCATCCTCAAGCGCGCTCTCGAAAGTAGGCCTCGTCTTCATTCCCATGCCTCTTGCATAACCAGGGTCCTGCGCTCCCACGATATAGATTGCGGCAGTGTTCATCTCCGCGATATGCGCAGAGCTTATCATCGAGAATCCGTGGAACGGATGGAAGGCATTGGTATACCTATACTTCCTGATATACTCCTCATTCGTGGCATAGTACTCCCCCAGCCTATTCATATCCGGAAGGGTATTCATCCTGTCATGCTGGAAATCCTCATACATCTGCCGCGTATAAGGCCATAGCTCATCGTGGAAATAGCCATTGCAGAGGGATGAGCAGATGATCACGCATCTGTCGCTCATGATCCTCTTGTGCCTTACCACCTGCGCGCTTATAGCCTGCATGAGCATTATCGGATTGGTCCCCATGCCCTCGCCATAATGGAAGAACTGCGGCATGCCGAAGACAAGCACGTCATACTTCTTCTTAGCCCAATGGACATAGGTACGCTTATCGGCATCGACCCACGAGAGAGGCATCATCTCCTTCGCATATCCTGACCATATCGAGATCTGACGGCTCCTGGTATCAAGCACGGCATCACAGCAAAAGAACTTCTTGCCCATCATCTTCTCCATGTGCATGCCAATCTCATTGAACTTCGTGCGCATGAGAGACTCTCCTGATACTGGCGTGAAGTCAGGCCGATGCATGACCTCAGGGACATGATGGGAGGCTATGCTCCTCCAGTGCGTTATGCCTGTCGCGCAATGCTTGTAGCCACCGGAGTATCCTCCATAGGGATTGCCCTGCACATGACCGATGAGGATAGCGACATCGGAGTCATACACATACTTGTTCATCAGGACCGGATCTCCCCTGTCTGTCGTTCCGAGATCCACAAGGTGATCGTAATCCTCGCTGTCATGGTTTATGATCTGGTGCGTCGGATAGAACTGCGAGAACAGCTCATCGCCAAGGACATTCCTGATCTCCTCGACGGTGTTCTTCCTATGCAGCCCGTTCGAGCAGATGAGAAGGATATCCTTCTTCTCCACACCGGCCTTATACAGCTCCTGAAGTATGAGGCGGATGGATATCTTGCGGTGGCTTGTAGCCTGCTCGCCGCCCTTGACCCTGTCGGGGAAGACGATGGTGACCTTGCTTCCTTTATGGGCAAGCTGATCAAGCCTCTCCATGCCTATAGGATTGCGTATCGACTTCAGCGTCTCCTCCTCCAGCCTATCCTCAGGGATATGCGGCGGATCAGGAACGGTCTCACCCGGGATGAATATATCGGTCGTGTCCGGAAGGACCGCGCTCATCTTACCCTGTCCATATTCGAATTCAAGCTTCATGCCTTTCCTCCTTTTCCATTCATATAAAGCTCGACTATCCTCAGATACTCCTCGGGATAGAACCCGATCTCTCCAGAAA
Organism: uncultured Spirochaetales bacterium; assembly: GCA_949299185.1. Classification (GTDB taxonomy): domain Bacteria; phylum Spirochaetota; class Spirochaetia; order Sphaerochaetales; family Sphaerochaetaceae; genus Ornithospirochaeta. The sequence goes on along the minus strand of CASFZR010000001.1, from coordinate 52,168 downwards.
AGCGCGTCAGCGCGATCAGGCCTCCATCGATCTCGTCTATCGAGGAGAGCATTGCCGCATTCTCCTCCTTCAGCCCACCGCCATAGACCACCGGAACATCGCCGAGGGTCTTCTTCACGAGCCTTGCTACCTTCTCGATATACTCCTTGCCAGCCGGGGTCTTTCCAGGCCCTATCGACCAGACAGGCTCGTAGCCGATGACCACCTTCGAAAGATCGGCATCCTGCAGCCCGATCTCTAGCTGCTCGCGGATTACGCTATCCCACGCATCAAGCTCCGTATCCTTCTCACCCACGCAGTAAAGGACCGAAAGAGAGCGCTTCTGGGCCGCAAGGACCTCCTTGTTGAGGATCTCATTGACCTTCGTACGGTCAGTGCAGCCACCGATTGCAAGCAGCTCATTCTTATCGTTACGCTCCTCGCAGTGGCCTATGATCGTATGGGTGCATCCGATAGCTGCCATCGCAGCGGCAGGACGATTGGTCGTGAACGCCCCGAAATTGCCGCCCGGCGCGACATCGGCCCTATACACGCCCTGGCATCCTATCGAGAGTATGGAGGGATCCGCGCCCTCGATCGCGCTCGGAAGGAGCGACTCCGGATAGAAATGGACGAACTCGGCCTTACCGGCAAACGCCTTTAAATCGGGACATACGGCCTTGACGATCGTGCTGGCATAATCCTTGGCATCCGAAAGCCTATTCACGCCCCCCATGGAGGCAGGAACGTCAAAACGCTTGAAATTGACGTATATATGCTGCATCAGATTCCCTCCTTACGATAGATCTCAGCCATCTCATCCAGCGTCTTCAGCTCCACCTTCGGGGCCTTGCCGACCTGGCCGAAATCGACAACGAGCTTGCCGACGACCTCCTTCACGCCAGCCTCGATGAGCTTCGTGATCCTCTCGACCGCCTCGTTCGGGATATCCCCATACATCACGGTATCCATGATAGGAGGCAGGTAGAAGCGCGGATCGAAGGCCTGCGGATTGGACTCCATCAGATACCAGATGGCGTTGATCCTCTCATCGCTCCTGGCCGCGGGGTTATTCACGAAGTACTCACGGATGTTCCTCGTCACCGCAAGGCGGATATCGGTATCGACGTTGATCTTTCCGATACCGCAGTGCGATACCTCGATAAGCTGCTCAAGCGGTATGCCGTTCGCACCCTTTATATCCCCGCCGAGGGCATTGATCTCCTCGACGATATACTGAGGAACGGTGGAAGAGCCATGGGAAACAAGCGTCCCCTTTATGCCCTCATGGAGCATGCACTCCTTGACGGCTATCGCGATTTCCTTACGCACCGCAGGATGGGCTCCCTTATTCGCCCCGTGCATCGTTCCATAGCTGATGGCAAGCGCGTCGACCTTCGTCGCCTTGAAGAAGCGGATGGCATCAAGGGGATTGGTATAGGTAGAGCCTGCTGCGAATACATGATCCTCCACACCTGCAAGCACTCCAAGCTCTCCCTCGACGCTCACGCCGCGCTCATGGGCATACTTCACGACTTCCCTCGTCAGCTCGATGTTCTCCTCCAGCGGAAGCGATGAGCCATCGATCATCACGGAGGTATAGCCGCCATCGATGGCAGCCTTCACGCTCGCGAAGTCGCGGCCATGATCGAGATGAAGCGCTACAGGAATCGGGGAATCGACGGCGAAGCGCCTTACTGCGTCCGCGATGTTCCTCGCTCCCTTTATCTTATCCTCGACGGTAGCGTTCATGAAATCGGTACGTCCTCCCATGAAGCCATTGGCAAGATCTGCCCCCTGCAGTATCGCTGGAGAGCGGAACATCTCATGAACCTCTATGACGGCCTTGGCCTGGCAGACGGCATTCACATTGAAGGCCCCCTGCGCATAGTCATATCTCTCTGTAGCGTCCAGTATCGGACGAAGCGGTATCAGCATCCTATTCCTCCTTGAAAGCGGCCGCCGAGGCCACGTTATTGGAAATTATCATCGCATCCGGATGGCCCTGCAGCAGCGTGACAGGGAAGTGTCCGGAAGGCTCCGAGAAGAGCGCCTGACGCAGCACGGCCCTGTGCCATGGACGGAACACGCCGAGCCTTATCTTCCTCGCCGAGAGGATCTCCTTCATGCCGATCGTCACCGCATAGAGAGGCATCGCATCGATGGCTCCGCCAAGGTCCCCGATCGCATTGGCCGTCCTCGTCTCACGGCTCATCTCTATCACCCTCGTCTCGCGCGTCGCGAACTCCTCGGCACTCACCTCCTCCGCCTCATTGAAGGCAAGGTGCCCGTTTATGCCGATGCCACCGAACGCGGCATCGACCTTGCCAAGCTCCGCTATGACACGGCCGATCTTCCCAGGATCCTCTGGATCGGGGAACACCCTGTTCTCCGGAAGCACGTTGAGGCTCTCCGGGAGCTGCGAGTAGACAGAACGCTCCATGAAGCCGCGGAATGAGAGGATATGATCCTTGGAGACCCACTTCCTGTCATCGGTAAGGTACTCATCCATGTTGATGAAGGTACAGTCGCGGAGCGAAAGGCCGCGCTCCTTTACCAGACGCACGAATATGGGGTACTGTCCCACGGGGCCTACTGGAACGATGAATACCGTCCTCTCGCCCTTAGCATTATTCTCCTCGATGATCCTTACCATCTCAAGCGCGAGTTCATAGAAGACCTCGCCGCTGTCCCCCAGGAGCTTCACCGGGATCCTTCCCTTGTGGAGTTCCTGCCCCTCTGCAGAATAATAGCTCATAATCTCTCCTCCTTTCCCTTGAACGAGATGAACCTCGGCCCTATGTCCCCGATAAGGGGGGATGCATAGCCTATGAATGAGTCGCTTACATCGAAGCGCTCTGCATCGTAATATCCTTCAGGAAGCGTCCTAGCCTCCAGTATCTCATCCGAGATATCCTCCACTGCCGTCTCTGTCCTATATGGATCGTCAGAGATACGGCGAATGATGCTCATCGAGGCGGTGCGCCCGGAAAGCACTGCCCTTACAGAGGCCCTTCCGCACTCCACGGCCTCGGCCCTGTCGATATCGCTCTGCCAGGCGATCGAGGCACGGCCAAGGATGCCGGGCTTCTCCGAACGGGCCTTGTAGCCAAGCCTCCTGACGATCAGGGAGGCAAGATGGGACGAGACATCGCCGAAATAGACGCTCCTGTCTGTCTGGAAGATAGGCTCTACGATCGGCTTCCCTTCCCTGTCCCGGAGCCCCTCGCTCGCGACTATCACGATGCCGCCCTTCGACCGGCGAAGCTCATCGACGCGCTCGATGAAGCGCTCCTCATCGAATGGTACCTCCGGTGGGAGGATCATATCAGGACCGGCAGAGCCGTAGAGACGGGAGAGCGCGGATGCCGCGGTTATCCATCCGGCATCGCGTCCGAAGGCCTCGATCACGACAGCGTGGATCGGGAGTCCCTCCACATCCGCCACGGCCTCGCGCACGGATGCAGCGATATACCTCGCAGCGGAACCGAACCCAGGGCTGTGATCGGTGACAGAGAGATCATTGTCCATCGTCTTCGGCGTGCCCACCACCGTTATGCCGGCAGTATCGCAGGCGAAGGCAAGGCGACGGCATGTATCCATCGTGCCATTACCGCCGGTCATGACGCAGTATGCCGCATCAAGCTGGGAGAGCGCGTTACGCAGCTTAAGGTAATCCTCTGGCTCAAGATGATCACGCCCCGTGCCTAGGGCAGAACCCGGGGTATGCTCCAGGGCATCAAGCTCCTCATCAGAGAGCCTTCCCAGATCAACCACTTCCTGCTTCAGGAGTCCGGCGACACCGAACCTCGCTCCATAGATACGGCCTGAGAAGCCCTGATCCCGCAATTCCCTCAGCGAGCCTGCAAGGGATGCGTTTATTACGGCAGTCGGACCGCCGCCATGGATGAATACGATATTCCTCAATTCCTAACCTCCGTGGATTCTCTTTCGATCAGACGATACGGGATGCTTATGCGTATATGGCACGAACGTGGATTCAGGCACCTGTCGACGATGATCTTGGCGGCGAAGCGTCCAAGCTCCCCTGTCTCGACGGCGAATGTCGTCAGGGACGGCTCAAGGAATGCAGAGGCCTCGGAGTTATCGAAGCCTGTGAGCATCACCTTTCCGGGAACGTCAATCCCCCTCTCCTTCAACGCCCTCAGAGCGCCTATCGCGGCATTATCATTAGCGGCGACCACCCCATCCGGGATCGCCCTATCAAGGAGCCTCAGCATCCCCTCATAGCCATCCTGCGAGGAGAGATGGATGCTCTCGTAAAGGGCAGACGAACGATCGATGCCGATGCTGTCCAGCCCATCAAGGAAACCTAGGAACCTATGCTCGTTGAGGATCGCCCCGCTCCTGTCTGCCGGTCCTATGTACGCGATGCGCCTGCATCCTTTTCTCCATAGATAGCGCACGGCATCGGCCATGCCGGCCTTCGCGTCGGATATCACCTCATCCATATCACCGATGCTGTTAAGCCCTGCATATATCTGCAGCGGGACCATAGTCCGTATCATCGATATTATCTCATCGGAGCCGCGGCCGAGTATTATCGCGGCATCGGCGCCTTCAAGAAGCGCAGGGAATGATGTGTCTGAGGATGAGATCACAGCGTGCGAGATATTATACTCATCGGAGAGCCGTGCTATCTCCTTCTCGATGCCGGAGAGTATGCCCTGGAAGAACTCCATCGCGATGCTCTCATGATCAGAGAGGAAGACGGTACGGAGATTGATCAGGGGGCGCGCTGTCCTGATACGCTTGGTACGGCTCTCTATGTATCCAAGCTCCTGTGCCGTCTGAAGCACGCGGCTTGCCGTCTCCTCGCTAGGCTTGCGGGACATATCGCCAGAGAGTATCCGTGATACCGTAGATACCGACACGCCGCTTCTCTCTGCGATTTCCCTAAGCGTTACTCCAGCCATCGTCTCCAACTTTTTGGATAGGATTATTTCCTTATCCAATGGCTAGTTTATCACTGATATCAGATAATGCAAGGAAAATCTCTCCAAAAAATTGGAATCACCTAAGCCACCTTCTCCTGGACAGGTATGCGATGAAGATCAGCGAGGACACGAGCCATGTCAGGGGATAGGCTGAGTAGATCACGAGGATATCATGATGGAAGGAGAGCATCACGCGGACGTATATCACGCGTATGACGCACCAGGAAAGCAGCATCACGAGCATGGGGACGAAGGCCTTGCCTGCCCCCCTGAGCATACCGGCGCTTCCATGCGAGATGGCGACGAGGAAGTAGAAGAACGCCTCTATCCTCGCCTGCCTCACGCCATAGGCTATCACGGCCTCATCCGAGGTAAAGAGGCCCACAAGGAACGGCGCGGAGACAAAGAGAACGGCCCCTACAAGCTCCGCCACGGCTAGGTTCATCGCCATGCCCTCCAAGGCTCCCCTCCTCGCCCTCCTGAGATCGCCGGATCCCGTCATCTGCGCTATGAACGTGGTGAAGGCAAGGGAGAACGATGTTATGGGGAGCAGTACGAAGCCCTCGATCTTGGCATAGACACCGAACCCTGCGATAGCAGCGGCGGGAAAGCCATTGACGGAGGCCTGGATCACGGTATTGGCAAAGCCCACTATCGAGTTCTGCATACCGGAAGGCAGGCCGAAGCGGATTATGGATCTCAGCTCCCGCGCATCAAGCCTTATCGCCCTTACGTCGAGAGACACATCTCCGACACCCTTGATGAGATGACGGAGGCATAGCAGGGAGCTTGCGGCCTGAGAGACTATCGTGGCAAGCGCGGCCGACCCTACACCCATTCCAAGTACTCCCACGAAAAGAAGGTCCAGGACGATGTTTATCAGGGATGAGATGATGAGATAGTAGAGCGGATGGCGGCTATCTCCCAAGGCGTTCATTACCCCCATCAGCACGTTGTACATGACGGAGAAGAATATCCCAGCAGAGTAGATACGGAAATATGCCGCGCTTATCGGCAGAAGGGAATCAGGGGTGGAGATCCAGCGGAGTATCGAGGGAGTGAAGAGGACCGCGAAGAGCGTGATCGCCAGGCCTGCGAGGATGCCGAACACTATATCGGAGGATATCGCCCTCTTGAGCCTGTCCCTGTCGCCCGCACCATATGCGCGTGATATCACCACGCCGGCACCGACAGCCATGCCATTGAAGAATCCCACCATCATGAATATCAGGGAACCCGAGGAGGAGACGGCGGCAAGCGCGTCAGGGCCGAGGAAGTTCCCCACGATAAGCGTATCCGCGGCATTGTAAAGCTGCTGGAAGAGATTGCCCAGCAGCAGCGGCAGCATGAACGCGATGAGCTTTCCCGCTATTGATCCTGTGGAGAAATCGACGACCCCTTTATCAGACATAGCCCGATTATAGCCAGGACAGCACCTCTTGCAATAAGGCAAGGGCCTTATCGCTACCAGATTATCGGCGCCTGACCGGTCTTGCGGAGGAAGTCGTTGCAGGCCTTGAAGTGGCCGTTGCCGAAGAAGCCCCGGTAGGCGCTCAACGGACTGGGATGGGCCGACTCGAGGATCAGGTGGGCAGGATTAGAGATCAAGGCCTTCTTGCTCCTGGCGTAGCTGCCCCAGAGGAGGAAGACCTTGGGCCTCTCATCCGAGCCAAGCGCCCTTATCGCATTATCGGTGAAGATCTCCCACCCCTTTCCTGAATGGGAGGCGGCCCGGTGCGCGACGACGGTAAGCGTGCTGTTCAGGAGAAGCACGCCCTGCCTGGCCCAGCGCGTCAGGTCACGCGACCACGGGCCCTGCTCCACACCCTCATTGATGATCTCCTGATGGATGTTCTCAAGCGATGGAGGCTCCGCAACGTCCTCATGCACGGAGAAGGAAAGGCCCATGGCCTGTCCTGCCTCGTGGTATGGATCCTGACCGACGATAACCACCTTGGTCTCGGCGAAGGGAGTCAGGCGGAAGGCCGCGAAGATCTCATTCATGGGTGGATAGACGGTCTTCGTCGAATACTCATGCTTCAGGAACTGCCTGAGTTCAAGATAGTAAGGCTTCACCTGCTCGATATCGAAGAGCGGCTGCCAGTCGTTGCCTACGTTTATCATGAGGATATTATCAGACGCAGGCGAGGAATTATCAACAGCAGCAGTAGATTTATATACTTATATTTACATATAATCACTCTTAATAAGGAATATTAATAATCATACACTATGACATATTGTAATTCTCCCATGATTCTGCTAGAGAGGAGACGGAGGAAGTGCATGTTCAGGGAAATGCGAAGGAAGAGGCAGCAGCTTGAGGAGGCTGAGGCTATCAGGATACTCAGGGAAGGAAGCCATGGGACGCTCGCGCTCTCTGGCGATGATGGCTACCCCTACGCCCTGCCGATAAGCTATGCCTATGCCGATGGCATTCTCATATTCCACTCCGCCCTCACAGGCCATAAGATCGATTCCATACGCCGCTCGGAGAAGGCCTCGTTCACAGTCATAGAACAGGATGAGGTGGTACCTGAGGAATACACGACGCTCTATCGCAGCGTGATAGCGTTCGGGCGCATACGCATAGTCGATGATAACGATGAGAAGATCAGGCTGCTCAGGATCCTATCTGCTAAATACGCTCCTATGAACAGCGACGAGCTGAGGGACAGGGCAATAGAGATCGATCTGCACAACACGGCGCTTCTCGTCCTTGCTATAGAGCATATGACAGGGAAGGAATCGAAGGATCTTGCGGCCAGAAGACGAGGAGACCGCTAAAGCACAAGCTCATATGCAAGCTTCCTGTCACCTGCGAAGAGGACGTATCCCGTATGGACGAAGCCGAGCTTCTCAAGAAGATGCTGCATGATGGGATTGCGCTTGTCGGTATCGACGCGTATCGACACGGAGCCATTCAGGGCCGCAATCCCCTTACACGCATCGATGAGGGATGAAAAGAGCCCATGTCCCCTCGCCTCATCGGAGAAGGCTATCCTATGCAGCGCTATATAAGGCCCATCCGTAATCCACTGGCCCTCTATCGAATCATAGGAATCATCGTGAGTCACGATGGCAAGATACCCCGCCATGCTGCCGTTGACCATGGCCTTATAGCCGATACCAGCAGAAACATCATCCTCGATAAGAGGCAGGGATGGATAGCCATCGGCCCACTGCCCGTTGCCATAGGAAAGCTGGAAGGCCCTAGCCTCCTCTATTATCTCCATGATACGGAGGATATCCTCCACCTCTGCTCTCATCAGCTTCATAGGAAGAGGATATCCCAGCAATACGGGTTTTGCTAGCGTTCCCTGGTTCCTGAGAAGAGCGCCATGCCTATAAGGGCAGTAAGCGGCGTGACAAGCACTATGCCGAATGAGCCCGCTAGCGTCTGGGCGATCTCGGCCGCGATCGACTTGGATGTGAGGATGTTGGCCACCGGCGTAGCCTGGGCCATATATACCATCATCAGCGTGAGGTAACTGCCCATGTAGGCAAGCAGGAGCGTGGTTATCTGGGTGCCGACACCGGCGCGACCGACCTCCATACCTGAGAGGAAAAGCTCCTTGAGCGATGCCTCCGGGGCATGTTCCCTGACCTCCCACATCGCGGCAGACACATCGATGGAGAGATCCATTATCGCACCACCGGCAGAGAGGCAGACCACGCCTGAGAAGAGCGAGGTAAGATCAAGATCCATGAAGCCGCAGTAAAGGAGCGACTCGCTCATCTCCAGCACCGAGCCATGGATACGCAGATACCAGGTCATGAATAACGATATCATCATGGTCAGCAGCATCGCGCCGAGCGATCCGAGGATGGCCGCTAGGCTCCTTCTGTTCACTCCAGAGACCATCGGCAGTGTCACGAGCGTCAGCAGCATCAGCGTCCCGACGCACATCAGGAGCGGATTCCAGCCGTGGAGGATGGAAGGAATCAGGAGCTTCCAGATCGAGAGGAACGCGAAGAGGAAGGACAGGACCATCCGCAGTCCACGCAGGCCGCTGAACAGGATGAGCGCGGCGATGAATAGAGCCGCCAGCACCAGCTCCTTGTCTATGCGGTAGTAATCGATGAGGTTGATGAATATCGGCTCATCGGAGTCATTACGCTCTATCAACGTCCAGGCGGTATCGCCGGGAACGAATACCTTATCATCTCTGAGGCTCCCAGAGAGGAGGTTTATGCCATCCATCTCCACCCCCTCATGCTCTCCGGAGAGGACACGGACACGAGCGCGCTGGTCGCCTGTGCGGAAGAGCCCCGTCTGGATTATCGTGCTGTCGTCGGTCGATATGATCTCGCTCCTGGCTCCGGTGGCGTTGTAGTAGATATCCCTCTCGAATCCAGTGGGGATGATGATCAGGATCAATGAGGCCACGATGAACGCGGCAATGAAGGCAATATCCTTCCTTCTGTCTTTTCTTATCATATATCGAAACGTGAACAGGGGGAGGACAGGCCTCCCCCGACATGATCTATCTGCAGCTTACCTTGCGTCGGTAAGATCCATGAGCCTGAGAGCGACCTCGGTGTTGTCATAGGTACCGACGAAAGCCTCAGCACCCTCGCCATAAGCGTATACAGGAACAGGAAGACCGGTATGCGCATAGCTCGTCCAGCCAATGCCGGCCTTGTTGTTGATGATGTGGGTGAGCGTCACGCTGATCGGGCTGTAGCCGCCGTAGAGCAGGGACTCCTCGTAACCATCGACGTTGCCGCTTATCTGGTCATCATAGGCCTTCTGGAGCTTCGCATACTCATACTCATCAAGCACGAGGGCATCGTTCTGGGCGGTCTTTCCAGGAGCCACGAGTCCGAAGTACTCCTCGACCATAGCCATCATATCGTCGAAGGTGAATGAACCATCAGCCATCTCGTCCTCTACATAGCTGTCGAACTGGACGTATGAGCATTTCTGGGCACGGAGGATATCGAAGGCGGTGTTGTAGCCGGTAGCCGCATAGCCGATCGTCATACCACCGGTCTCATGGTCGCCGGTAACGATGATCAGCGTCTCATCCGGATGGTTCTTGGCGAACTCGACAGCAATCTCGACAGCCTCATCAAGGGCAAGGGTGTCGCTCATGTTGGCAACCGCGTCATTGGCGTGGCCTGCCCAGTCGATCTTTCCTCCCTCGACCATCATGAAGAAGCCAGTCTCGTTATCCAGTACGTCGATTCCCTTCTTAACGAAGTCCTTGAGACGGAGTGAATCGGCAGGAGCGTCGATATCATAAGGCATCGCGCCATCATCCTGAAGGACCGGGCTGTATGCATATACCTTGCCGCTATTGCCGTTGAGGCTGAGGATCGTGTCCCTGTCGTTGGTCACGAGGTACCCGTTCTCCTCCAGCACCTCATAGATGGACTTGTCGCCATCGTCGGCCTTGTTCACAGAGCCGCCTGCGAAGTACTCGAAGCCGGACTCAGCCATCTGCAGTCCGATATCATAGTAGTCATTCCTCGATGCGATATGCGCATAGAACGCTGCAGGGGTGGCGTGGTTGATAGTGACAGATGAGACAATACCGATCTTCCAGCCCTTGTCATGGAGCATCTCCGCGATCGTCACGCCCGGAGTGACCTTGTCGATTCCCATGCCGATGACGCCGCTATGCGTCTTATAGCCTGAGGAGAGGGATGTGGCCGTGGAAGCGGAATCGGGGCAGAATGAGGTCGCGTCCTGCGTATACTGGAGTCCCACTACCGGGAACTGCGTGAACGTAAGCTCCTCAAGGTCGATAAGCCCTGGCTCATTGCAGCCATTGTAAACCTGTGCGGCATTGGTCTGAGGAGAACTCATACCATCTCCGATGAACATGAACACGTACTTCGGAGAAGCATCCTCCACATACTCGTTGATAGCCTTCTCAGTCTCCATGCTGCCAGCGGCGAACGCGGCGGAGACCATCATGATGAGAGACATCAGCATGACCGTAAGTCTTTTCATCTTAATTCCTCCAATAAAGGTCATTAGACTTGATTACGGTTCGGAGTCTATCAGCAAGGGAGAGGACAATCCGCCAGCGTACGGTTAGATGGCTGTAAAACAATCGTGAAGGAAACGGCCCCGAGGTTAAGGAGCTGAGAAGAATGGCGGCACCCTCGCCGCTCTTGAAAAATGCAGGTTAATGGATCATTCCGAGACCATCACGCTGAGTATGCTCTCATCGGTGGAGGCCATGCCCTTGCTGGCGATCTCACCTACGCCGGAAATCGTATCCTCGACGTTCTCCTTGACGATGCCATCGCCAGGGAGGAAGTTGTCATTCTCCATCGCGAGGTCATGTCCCATCATCGCGGCCTCCACCGCCAGCGATATCTTCGCCGCGCATGAGGGCTTCGCGCCATCGCAGACCATTCCTGAGATAGTGGCCAGCGTATTGGATATCGTCTCGTTGATCTGCTCCTGAGTGCCATCCTGAAGCCATGTGATGGCAGCGGCGGCTCCGCAGGCGGCGTTGACCGCGCCGCAGTATGCTGAGAGCCTGCCGATCTTCGTCTTCTGATGGATAGCGATGAGGTTGCTTATCGCGAGGGCCCTCAGCAGCCTCTCGTGGGATACCCCATTATGCTTGGCATACTCTATAACGGGAATCGACACGGTTATCCCCTGATTGCCGCTGCCTGAGTTTATCACGACAGGATAGACACAGCCGCTCATCCTGGCATCCGACCCTGCCGCGGCAACGGCCTTGGCCTTGGTGAGGAAGTCCTGTGAACGGGAATCCATAAGGTACTGCCCGATGTTCGATCCCCACTTATTACGAAGTCCCTCCTCACAGATCGCGGTATTGTATTCGATCTGAGGCTCGATGATCGGAGCGATCGTCTCGATATCCACGCTCTCGCCGTATCCTATGATATCCGCAACCGTCAGGCATGAACGGTCCGTCAATGCCTCGTTGATGTTCTCCGCGCTGCTGTCCTTGGAGAAGAGGACCTCGCCGTTCCTCTCCTTCCTCACGATATTCGTGTGCTGATGGATGACCTCGACAAGCGCCTCATCGCTGCCGCGGCGCATCCTGATGATGAAATGGAGGCTCGCGCTCGTCTTCAGCAGCGATACCTTGATGCGCTTCTCTGCCAGATACGCGCGTATAGCCGGCAGATCCGATTCCTTGACGGAGGAAAGCACCTCCAGCCCCCTTGAGGAATCACCGCCGATCATTCCGGCAGCGACAGCCGCCTCTATGCCCTTGAGCCCGCCGGAGTTAGGGATCACCACGCTCTTTACATTCTTGATTATATTGCCGCTGCACTCCGCATCAACCGCATCTGGAAAGCATCCGAGCGTCCTCCTGCACTCGGCAGACGCATATGCCAGCGCGATGGGCTCCGTACAGCCTAGGGCAGGCACAAGCTCCTCAGAGAGGATGGCGGTATACTTCTCTTTCAGCGTCATAATATCAACCTCCAGCGATCCATCGTAGATTATACCATAGCGCGACCTCATTCAAAGAAGCGAATGACATGGAGCAATAACAAGAGGTTACGAATATTTATGCATAAAATATAGAAAATATTGCATAGGATTCATTTTTTATTTGACACCATCAGCCACAATACGGAAACTGATAGCAACAGGAAGGGGTAAGATGCCAGAGATTCAATTCTACACAGGGGAGAATATTCCCCTTGAGCTACATAAGGTAAGGATCGTCCAGAAGCTCGATCTCGTACCGGTCGAACGCAGGGCCGAGGCGATTGCCGAGGCAGGAAACAACACGTTCCTCCTGAAGAACAAGGATATCTATCTCGATATGCTCACCGACAGCGGCGTGAACGCCATGAGCGACAGGCAGCTTGCGGCGATGATGGTCGCTGATGACAGCTACGCCGGAAGCGCGACATTCACCAGGCTTACCGACAAGCTTAAGGAGATATTCGACACCGATTACTTCCTGCCGGCGCATCAAGGAAGGGCCGCGGAGAACATCCTCGCGATGACATTCGTGCAGAAGGGCTCGATCATCCCGATGAACTATCATTTCACGACGACAAAGGCCCATATAACGAGGCTCGGAGGATACGTCGAGGAACTCGTGATAGACGAAGGCATAAAGATCGAGAGCGATCACCCGTTCAAGGGCAATTTCGATCTGGAAAGGCTGGAAGACCTCTTCAAGGAGAAGGGAGACAGGATCCCGTTCGTCAGGATAGAGGCAGGCACCAACCTCATCGGAGGGCAGCCCCTATCGCTGGAGAACATCGAGGCAGTGGCGGATATCGTACACAGATACGGCAAGCTCGTGGTGATGGACGCCAGCCTGCTGCAGGATAACCTCTACTTCATAAAGACAAGGGAGGAGAAGGCGAAGGACCTCTCCATCCGTGAGATAACCAGACGGATCTCAGACAAGATGGACATCATCTACTTCTCCGCCCGCAAGCTCGGCTTCGCCCGTGGCGGCGGCATCGCGATCCACGACAAGGAGCTTTATCTCAGGATGCGCGAGCTGGTACCGATGTTCGAGGGCTTCCTGACCTACGGAGGCATGAGCGTCAGGGAGATGGAGGCGATGGCCGTGGGGCTTGAGGAGACGATGGACTTCGATGTGATATCCCAGGGGCCGCTCTTCATCAAGTACATGACGGATGAGCTTGTCCGGCTCGGCGTGCCTGTAGTCACTCCGGCAGGAGGGCTCGGATGCCATCTCGACGCCACGAGATTCATCCCTCAGGTCAGGCAGGAGGAGTACCCTGCAGGAGCCCTGGCCGCGGCGGTGTATATCGCAGGAGGCATCAGGGGAATGGAGAGAGGCACGATATCAGAGCAGAGGGAGGAGGATGGATCGGAGCATCTTGCCTCGGTGGAGCTTCTCCGCCTGGCACTGCCACGCCGCGTCTTCACCCTCTCCCAGGTCAAGTACGCGATCGACAGGATCAAGTGGCTCTATGACCATAGGGATCTGATCGGAGGCCTGAGATTCGTCGAGGAGCCATCCTCGCTAAGGTTCTTCTTCGGACGCCTCGATCCGGTCTCTGACTGGCAGGATAGGCTCGTAAGGGCCTTCCGCAAGGATTTCGGAGAGAGCCTGTAAACGCAATGGAGTACCGCTATCGCAAGAGGCGGTACTCTATCAACCACAGCCTCAGCAATCCCGGCTCAGGAGGAAATCCGCGATATGCACCTATCCTCCCCTCATTGATATTTCCTGCGGCATATCAGGATGCGTTCATGTCGCCTTATCTTTTTAGGTCCAAGCCGAAAAACCTTCGGATTTTCAATAGTCTTTACTGATAATCCGTAAAGACTTCCCGAATTTCCGAAGTTTATACTGGCCTTTAGCAAGAAAAAAGGAGTACCACGGAAGCGGTACCCCTCGATCCTATACAAGGCTGTATCAGGTATTGCTCATCAGTATCTTCTCGCAGGCATCGGCCACATGCTCGCAGGCATCGGCGCACTGCTCGAGGTATCTGTAGATATCGCGCCAGACGATGATCTGCACGGGATCGCTCTCCGTGGTATGGAGCTTGCGCATGTTGGCAATGAAGATCCGGTCAGCCTCCTCCTCCATCGTGTTGATGCTGATGATCTTCTCCTTCAAGGTCTTGGAATGCCTGAAGTTCTTGAAGTCCTGGACCATATCGAGCATCGCCGTGCAACAACGCTCTATGACATCAACGGCCTCGACCATCTCCGGCCTGATAGTGCGGATGTTATCGCAGTAGAGACGAAGGACGACATCCTCGAGCTTATCCACCACCTCATCGAGGCACTGGCTCATCAGGATTATATCCTCACGCTCTATCGGGGTGATGAAGGCACGCACAAGCACGTTCATCAGGTCATGCTTCTTCATATCCGCGGCGTGTTCCGCGACATGGATCTCCTCTACGGTCTCCGCCAGGACCTCCGGGTCATAGTCATCAACGCACTTGCGGAGTATCTTAACGGCCTCTACCGCATGGCCAGCGCAATCAATGAACGTATCGAAGTAATAGGAATCCTGCTTCTTTTCCATCTTTCCTCCAGATCAGAATATGGCCAGGAAGAGCTTGGCCATGAGATAGCTTATCAATCCGCAGCCGGGGAACGTGAATACCCATGTGAGCATCATGTCCCTGACGACGGAGAAGTTTATCGCGCTGAGCCTCTTGGAGGCCCCGACGCCCATTATCGCACTGGTCTTGGTATGCGTCGTCGATACCGGTATACCGAAGAGCGATGAGAAGAGAAGGCAGAGAGAGGCTGCCAGATCGGCGCTGAATCCCTGGTACTTCTCGAGCTTCACCATATCCATGCCGACAGAGCGGATGATCTTCTCGCCTCCGACGCTCGTACCGGCACCCATCACCACAGAGCATAGCAGCATGAGCCAGACAGGGATCATGATCCCCTCGACGCTAGGCTGTCCATTTGCGAAGGCGATGCCGAGGAAAAGCACCCCGATGAACTTCTGCCCGTCCTGCGCGCCATGCATGAAGCTCATGCCGGCAGCTCCCGCTATCTGTGCGTACCTGAAGAGTCCGTTCGCCCTGCGCCTGTCCATGCCATGGAATACGAGGACGACGAGGCGGCAGACGATGAAGCCCATGGCGAATCCAAGCGCGAGGGATAGGAAAAGGCCGTATATGACCTTGACCCACTCGGCGCCATTCACAGCCGCAAGCCCCTTCCCCGTCGCGAGCGCGGCCCCTGTCAGGCCGGCTATGAGGCTATGGCTCTCGCTCGTCGGTATGCCGAAGAACGATGCGGCCGTGCTGTATACGACTATCGAGAAGAGCGCTGCGGAGAGCGCTATGAGAGCCGTGGAGGTGTCGGAACCGAAATCGACCATGTTGCTTATCGTGGAGGCAACGGAGGCGTTTATATGGGTCATTATCAGGACACCGATGAAGTTGAAGAACGCGCTCATGAGGATTGCAGAACGTGGCCTCATGCATCTGGTCGTTATGCAGGTCGCGATCGCGTTCGGAGCATCGGTCCAGCCATTGACGAATATCACGCCCAATGTCAGAAGCGATGTTACGAAAAGCGCAGGAGATGAGAAGACCTGCTGGAAGAAATATGAAAAAGAGACATCCATTCCGGAAAGCATCCTCCTTGGAAATCGTAGGACATCCGTTAATTCCATGTAAATCGCATGTTATGAAAAATGTATTAGAAATGTGTTAGGACTTTCTGAGGACGTTCCGGTTGCGAAGCAGGATCATCACGGCCAACGCCGCGCAGAAGAGCGCCGTAAGCGGCTGGTTCATCCATATTCCCTGCAGATGCAGCGGATAGAGAAGCGCGATCAGCAGCAGCGGGAAGAGGCAGGCATTGGATACCGATATCGCGGCGGCATACCTTGGCTTCTCTATGGCCGACATGAAGCACTGAGTACAGATCCCGATCCATCTCACGATATACCCCAGCGATGCTATCCTCACAGCCGTTATCCCCAGCGAATGTATGGAAGCCCCGCCCTCACCGATGAAGAGGTTGACCGCCACCTCAGGGAAGAAGAAGAGGAAGAGGAAGAGAAGATTTGACAGCACCGCTCCGAAGCCGAAGCAGTACTTCTCTATCGCGGCAACCCTGTCCTTGCGTCCCGCTCCCCAGTTGTATCCGACGGAGGGCTGCAGGGAATCGCAGGTACCGTAAAGGAGCGGTATGACGACACCATCGGCGTTCATCAGTATGCCATAGACGCTGACGGCATCGGCACCGCCGAATCTCAGCAGCATGACGTTCATCACGATCGACACAAGCCTTCCAGAGACGTTCGAAAGGAAGGTCGGCAAGCCGCAGGCGATGATCGTGCGGATCATCGGCAGGGAAAAGCGGGGACGGCGGAAACGGAGATCCAGGCGTCCACGTAGAAATGGGATGAAGCCAAAGATCACGGCAGTGAGTATTCCCAGTTCCGTGCCAAGAGCGGCAGACGCGATCCCCCCTCCAAGGAGGATGAGGAAGATCATCTCATAGATCACCGCCATCGTGGCAAGCACGACATTCATCATCAGCGAATAGCGGATACGCCCGCATATCCTCAGGTAGTTGTCGACGGCAAACGCGGCGGTCGTGAGCGGTGAGAAGAGCGCATATACCCTCAGATATGAGACGGCATACGGCACCAGCGTCTCATCGGCTCCCATCGCGCGGAAGAGCATAGGAGCGGAGATGAAGAGGAACGAGCCAAGCACCACGCCGGCCGCGATGATCATCAGCACCGAGCATGTGAAGATGTTATCAGCACTCTCCCGGTCTCCCTTACCCAACCGTATGGCGATCTGTACCGATGATCCTACTCCGATAAGATCTGCCACGGCGTAGTTTATTATCACGAAGGGCATGGCGAGATTAAGGCCAGCGAAGGCCTCTGCTCCAAGCACGCGCCCAACAAGGATAGCCTCAAGGAGATAATACATCGAGGAAAGCAGCATCCCCAGCGCTCCGGGGATGGCGGCCTTGAAGAAGAGATGGCCTGGCCGTGTCATTATGAAGAGTCTTTCCGTATCATGAGGCATATCAATACTCCGGTACTATGAAAAACCATGGAGTTAGTCCATAGTCAATAATATGCAGAGGAAAGGTGAGAAGCTATACAAGGCAGGAGATTTCGCGCGGATCGCGGGAATCAGCAAGGATACGCTCTTCTTCTATGACAGGATCGGGCTCTTCAGGCCGATGATGAGGGCGCAGAACGGCTACAGGTACTACAGCCTGTCGCAGCTATCGCTGCTGAGTACGATACTATCGCTCAGAAGCATGGACCTCCCGATAGCGAGGATACTGGAGTATATATCCGATAAGGACCCAGACTCCCTGATCTCGCTGATGGATCTGGAGAGGGAGAGGATAGACGGCATGATAAGGGAGCTCGAGATGATCAGGCAGTCGATCGACACGCGGTCGGCGCTGATAGAGGAGGCTCGGAAGGAGGCAGGGAAGCCGGTATCGATCTTCCCCTTCCCCGCCTGCGGCATAGTCGAGAGCGGGGAGGCGCGGCCCGATAAGGCCACGGTGAGCGAGGACTGGTGGGCGCTCTACTCCTCGGTATCAAGCAGGATACGCGACATCGGCATCGCAGGCTCGCGCATCGCGCTCCAGGATATCCTCAGCGGCGAATACATGCGGGTGATGACCGTGTTCATCGAGAGCAACGAGCCGGTAGGAAGCGAGATACCGCAAGGGCTCTACGCGGTGAAGTACGTCAAAGGCCCCTACTCTGCGCTTGATAAGGCCTACCGCAACCTGCTTAAGGAGATAGAGGCACAGGGATACAGGGTAGTATCGGACGCGTTCGAGGAGTATGTGATCGACGAGCTTGCCACCGATGATGAGGAGGAGTATGTCTCGAGGATACGCATCATGGTGGAGAGGCGGTAGCCAGAAAGAGCGAAGCGGACCCGAAGGCCCGCTTCACGATAGGTGTATCATCCATGATGCCTAAGGCATCCTGAATCCATATCAGGCGACGAAGTAGTTTACGAACACGCCGGTGATGAGGACCGATGTGATCGTCAGGCAGATGAAGCCTGCCACGAGCATCTTCGGCAGGATGTTGTCGAGGATCATCTGCTCCTCGTCCTCTGTCGTGGCGATCGTCTTGGCGACCTCGGTGGAAACGACATAGGTTCCCGGGAATCCGAAGAGGCATGAGCATGCCATGCCGCAGCATAGCTGCCATGAGTAGTGGAAGATCTTTCCCACAACGACCGCGATGACGAACATCGAGAGGATACCGATGATGAACGCACCGATGACGACAGGCAGGAGCGATGCGACGTCCTGAGGCGTAACAGCGGTAAGGAAGACAAGAATCGATACCATACAGACGATCAGTCCGATACCATAGCAGTTCGACTTCTTCATGACATCATGCTCAAGGAATCCGATCTCCTGTGCCACGACGCCGAGGATAAGGCAGATGACATACTTGTGGATAGCGCCACCGGTCAGATCCGAAAGCCAGAACGAAAGGAGCGATACGATACAGGACTTCGCCAGAAGGATGAACGATGTCTGATACTTCTCAGGAAGAGCCGGGATGAGCTTCTTCTTGGCAGGCTTATCTGTAGCGGTCTCCTCGAATACGATCCTCTCCCACTTGATCGAGCCATCGTTGTATCCCTTCCTGAGCCTTCTCGCCTCACCGCGGAGGAAGAGAGAAGCCAGAGGATAGCCGATGATGCCCTGGACCGCGACGATGATCGTGGCAAGGACGCCAGCGAGCTTGAGGGTATCAGGAGAACCCATGGCGGTGATCGCATCGTTTACGACGACTGCGGATACCCAGCCTCCCGTGATAGGTCCGACGAGGGCAACCGCGAAGTTGTTGCCGAGGATCGGGCGGGAGACGAAGAACATCAGGATACCGCCGACGATGACGATAGCCAGTCCAAGCACGACGACCTTCCACTGGTCGATGAAGGACTTGAGGTCAAGCAGAGTACCCATGTTGACGATGAAGAGACCCGTCATCATCGTGGAGATCTGCATCAGACCCGCGTCGGTGAAGAGCGTCGTCGGCACTAATCCTGACCAGAACAGGATCAGGAACGTGATCGATGCGAACAGCAGCACCGGTATGATGGCGTGTGTCCTATCGGAGATCCAGTCACCGATAGCGAAGATGACACATACGATTGTAAGAGCTAGCATCCCATCCATAGCTTCCCTCCTTATCAGCTCTTTTCCGCTGACTTCTTTATAGCTTCCATGACGCGCACAGGAGTCATGGGAATCTCATTGATCGCGACGCCGATGGCATCGTATACGGCATTGCGGATAGCCGGTGCGCCAGGCACGATAGGCGGCTCTCCGACACCCTTGGCCCCGAACGGTCCAAGCACATTCGGATGCTCCACGATGATCGTCCTCAGGTTCGGGATATCCTTCGCCGTAGGAATGAGGAAATCATGGAACGTATGGTTCTTCATCCTTCCGTTCGACATGAAATGCTCCTCCATCAGCGCCCAGCCTATGGCCTGGGCCATTCCACCCTCGAACTGGCCCTCGACCGTGTCCGGGTTGATCGCCTTTCCGATATCACAGGCAAGAAGCGCATCCTCAACGGTAATCTCTCCGGTCTCGACATCCACAGCAACGCGCACGCCCTGGCAGCCGAAGGCATAGGTATGCATCTTGTCTCCCAGTCCATCACCCTTAGGAGCCGACATCGGAGGATACCATGAGCCTATGGCCCCGAGCGGTACCTGCGATGAGAACGCCTTGGCGATTACCGCGGAGAGAGGCACGCCCTCGCTCTCCAGTCCCTTCGCGAAGACCTTGTTATCAAAGAAGACGACGTTCTCCTTTCCTGTCTTGAGCATCGGAGCCGCAACGGCCGCGAAGCGCTCCTTGAGCTTCTCAAGCCCGTTGACGATAGCATTGCCGGTGAGGACGGTGGTCCTGGAGGCAACGGTAGCGCCGGACTCAAGCGATGCGGCGGAATCGGCATAGTCGAGGTAGACCTTGTCTATCGACACTCCCATCGTGTCTGCCGCGATCTGCTTCATCGCGATCAGGAATCCCTGGCCAAGCTCGGATGCCGATACGCCGATGTTTATAGAGCCATCGGGCTGGGCCTGGACCATGACATGCGCGCCATCGGTGGCAGAGCCGGTACCGGTACCATACATGAAGCACGCGATACCACGGCCGCGCCTGATCCTCGGATCGCTGTTATCCAGAGGCTCGTTGAACTTCGGATCGCTCGTCACGCGGCGTATGCACTCCTCAAGCCCGAGTCCCCTCTCCTCCATCATCGGCTGTCCCCAGATAGTGGTATCGCCATCGCGGAGGATGTTCTTCAGCCTCAGCTCCACAGGATCCATGTTCAGGCGGCGGGCAAGCTCGTCCATCTGGCACTCCATCGCGAAGTGCGCCTGAGGGCTGCCAAGGCCACGGAACGCGCATCCATACGGATGATCGGTGAACACCGACCATGAGTGAGTGAGGGCGTTATCGATAGAATAGGGGCCTCCTGCGTACTGGGTCGTACGGGACGGTATCGCATCGATGGACTTATACGCGCCCTTGTCGATGATCGTCTCGACCTTTATTCCCAGTATCTTGCCGCTCTTATCCGCTGCAAGCTGATGATGGATAAGCGAAGGATGCCTCTTTCCGGTTCCCTTGAAGACCTCGTCCCTCGTCAGCTCGAAATAGACCGGGCGCTTGGTCTTGATGGAAAGCACGCCAGCCACTACGGAGACATCGAAGGTCGAATCCTCCTTGCCGCCGAAGCCACCGCCCACGAGCTGGCTGCAGACATGGATCCTGCTCTGAGGCATGCCGAAGGCATCGCTCATCGCCCTCTTGGCAAGCTGTACCGCGTGCTGGGGGCTCCAGATCGTTATGCCGCCCTGGATCGGGTCATACTGCGCTATCGCGACATCCGGCTCCATATACGCATGGTCGACAAGAGGTGTCTTATACCAGTTATCGATGATGACATCGGCCTCCTTGAAGGCCTTTTCCACATCGCCCTTCTTGATGATCTGCTCATCGGAGATGTTGTGGTTCTTGTGGAACGGATTGTTCGTATGAAGCATCGGAGATGACGGATCAAGCATGAAGGCCGGATCATCATAGCCCTCAAGAGGCTCATACTCCACCTTGATCAGCTTCACGGCCTTCTCCGCAGCTTCCTTGGTCTCAGCAGCCACGAGCGCTACCGGATCTCCCTCATACAGCACCTCGTCCTTGGCGATGACAGGCTTATCAGGAACCATGCCGCCATAGCCGTTCTTTCCCGGCAGGTCATCGGCCGTCATGACCGTCACGACCCCCTCAAGCGCCTGAGCCGCGGACGTATCGATGCTGACGATACGCGCATGGCCATATGGCGGGAAGAGGGCCTTGGCGTAGAGCATGTCCCTCCTGTTCATCCAGATATCGCCGGTATACTTAGCCGCTCCAGTAGCCTTTGCCAGGCTATCGGTACGTGTCAGACGCTGTCCAACGTATTTTTCCTTGACCATCTCTGCTCCTTGGAGGTTATGCCCTGACCGCGGTGACGACCATCTCGACGAGGGCCTCTTCCTTGGCCATCTTCGCCTGCACGGTCGCCCTTGCCGGCTCGAATCCTGGCTCTACCCAGGCTTCCCATACCTTATTCATATCATCGAAGTCCCTGATGATGTCCTTGAGGAATACCTGCGTGAAGAGGATATGCTTCTTATCAGAGCCATACTTCTGAAGCGTCTCATCGATGATCTTAAGGATTCCCGCGGCCTGCTCCGCGACGGTATCGCCGGCTGGCATGCAGGTCCTTCCGGTAAGGTGAAGGACACCGTTACATTCCGTAACGAGACTCAGTCTTCCATTTCCCTCATAGTGCTTGACTTCCATATGACTCCTCCTCAATTGCTATTACGCATGCGCTCAGCGGCAAGCTGAACGGCCTTTACGATCTTCTGATAACCTGTGCACCTGCAGAGATTCCCGCTAAGTGCGGTCCTTATCTCGTCCTCGCTGGGATCGGGATTCCTATTCAGGAGCGCTATCGTGGTCAGCACCATGCCTGGAGTGCAGAATCCGCACTGGACGGCGCTGGCATCGACGAACGCCTGCTGTACGACATGGGGATGCTCGATAGATCCGACACCCTCGATCGTAGTCACGCTACGCCCCTCAACCATCGCGGTAAGGAGTATGCATGACCTCACGGCATCTCCATCAAGAAGCACGGTGCAGGCACCGCAGTCCCCCGTGCCGCAGCCCTTCTTTGTTCCCGTAAGATAGAAACGCTCACGAAGGGTATCCACGAGGACCTCGGTCTCATTGACGCAGCATGACACCGGCTTGCCATTAAGGGTGAAAGCCACAGTAACCATCAGATATTACCTCCTGCATTATCCAGAGCCTTCTCGAAGGCCCTTGCGACAGCGGCGCACACGACGCTCTTCTTATACTCAGTGAAGTAGCTCTTATGGAGCCTGGCCTCCACAGGCCAGTTGTTCCTTACGTATTCGATGGCCTTATCCCCGCTCATGCCTATGACGGCCTTCTCCGTCTCCGCACCATGCACGAGGGTGGCGTTAAGAGCGCCCAGGGCCACGGAACAGGAAGAGATAATGCCCTTCTCAAGGGTAAGGCGCACGCCGATTATGACCTTCGCGATATCCTGGGCCTTGCGCCGCGAGAGGCGGCAGTAGCCGGTTCCCTCCCCTTTCTGGAGCGCTGGAACCCTTATCTCGGTAAGAAGCTCATCACCCTCCATCACGGTCTTATAGGAGGAGGATGTGTCATAAAAATCAGCGAGAGCCACGACACGCTTTCCCTTCTCAGACTCAAGCACGACAGATGCATTGAGAGCATAGAGCATGGCAGCGCAGTCAGCGGCGGGAGCCGCGGTGCAGAGATTGCCTGCAGCGGTTCCGATGACGCGTATCGAAGGAGAGGCCAGATGGCCCAGGGCCTCCACCAGTCCCTGATAAGGCGCGACCTCCGCGCTCTCCATCATCTCGCGGAACGTGGCTCCCCCCGCGATATGCAGGAATCCACCCTCGGTCCAGATACGATGGAAGTCCGGAAGCTGCGATACCTGCATTATCGCCTTCGGCTCCACCTTGCCCTCCACTATGGAGAGAACGGCATCGGTACCACCATTGACGATAAGAAGATCCTTTCCGTACTTGCCGAGGAGTCCTAACGCCTCAGCCTTCGTCGCGGGCCTATAATACTCACTCATCATCAGCCTCCTTGATCAGATACGCTCGACGGTGCCTTCCCAGGTATCCATCGTCCTCTTCCTCGCATGTTCGTCATACCAGTGCTTCGTGACGGTCTTGGCCCTCGTATAGAAGCGTACGCCGTCAATACCCAGCACGTGCTGATCGCCGAAGAAGGAATCCTTGTTGCCGGAGAACGGGAAGTAGGCGCTAGGCACTGGGATTCCCACGTTGATTCCCACCATTCCGCCATCGGTAAGCATCTCGAACTGGCGAGCATAATAGCCGTTCTGCGTGAAGATGCAGGAGCCGTTGGCAAATGGATTGGCGTTCATCACCGCGATTCCCTCCTCAAAGTCCTTGACGCGCTTGATGACGGTCACAGGTCCGAAGATCTCACGCTGTCCGACGCTCATATCCTCCGTGACATGATCGAGGATCGTAGGACCTACGAAATAGCCTCCCTCGAAGCCGGGAACGACGCAGTCACGGCCATCAAGCACCAGCTCTGCCCCCTCATCGATTCCCTTCTGGATCCAGTCGATGATCGACTGCTTATGCTTGGCATTTACCACTGGCCCGAGCTTCGTCTCAGGATCGTATGCGCATCCGACCTTCATCGCCATCGCCTTCTCCTTCAGGAGCGCGACGAACTTATCCGCGATAGACTCCTGCACCACGACGACAGGAAGCGCCATGCACCTCATGCCCGCGCAGCCATATGTGGAGTTGATGATCGCGTTGACGGTACTCTCAAGATCGCAGTCCTCAAGGACGAGGGCATGGTTCTTCGCCTCGCACTGGGCCTGTACGCGCTTCCCATGGGCAGCCGCCACCGAATAGATATGCTTGCCGACATCGGTCGAGCCGACGAAGGTAACGGCCTTGATCCTCGGGTCTGTGAGGAAGATCTCCGACTCCACCCGTGAGCATGTGACGAGGTTCACGACTCCCTTCGGGAAGCCTGCCTCCTCATAGAACAGCTCCAGTATCCTCATCGAGGTAAGCGGCGTGAATGACGCGGCCTTAAGCACCACGGTATTACCAGTAGCAATAGCAAGGGGAACCATCCAGCCCCATGGGATCATCGCGGGGAAGTTGAATGGAACGATACCGGCGATGACTCCGAGAGGAACTCGGTAGGTAGCGGTATCGAAGCCGGTAGTGACCTGCAACGAGGCCCTGCCCTGCGAGATATACGGGGTAGCGCAGGCAAGCTCTGTCGGCTCTATCGCCTTAAGCACGTCTCCCCTTGCCTCATTCAGCGTCTTTCCCAGCTCCTTCGCGCAGAGATAGGTCAGCTCATCAAGATGCTCCATGAGGACGTTCCTCCACTTGAACATCATCTGGGTCCTCTTGGATATCGACAGCATAGACCACTCGGGGAAGGCCGCCGCGGCTGATGCGATGGCATCCTCCACCTCATCCTTCGTGCAGCAAGGAACCTCGGCGATCACCTCGCCGGTCGATGAGTCGGTAACGGGCATCCACCTGTCCGTCTTAGACTGTCTCCACTCACCATAAACGCAATATCCCTTTCTCTCCATGAAATTCCCTCGTTTTAGTATGTTTGGTGAAATTCTAGGAGCCTCTTATATGGTTGGTCAAACTTTTCATGCGCCTCTTATTTCATTTTTTGAATTTAAATTTTCTTTTTGATATCATAATTCCGATATTCGGAATAAACTCTGAATAAAACGGAACATGCCATTATGCTATTGAAGATATAAAGGAGGGCACATGGCAGCGACGAAGTCACAGGGACAGTTCAGCCAATCATCGATGAGGCTCCTGGATATAATAGAATGCCTTGCGGAGGCTACCGGGGCGATGCGGCTTCAGGAGATCGCGAGGAAGACCGGGATATCGCAGCCTACGGTCCTGCGCTACCTTTCATCGCTGGAAGCGGCGAACTACGTATACAAGGATGATGACACCCACCGCTATGCCCTGACATGGCGCATCCGCAGCCTGTCGCGGAACCTAGGATCGCAGCTGAGCCTGAGGAACATAACCACCCCGTTCACGAACCGGCTTGCCAATGAGCTGAAGAGAGGCGTCTGCCTCGTGATAGAGCATGATGACCAGTGCCTCTACCTCGACTGCATCGAAAGCCCTCTCTCGCGTACGCTGCAGCGTATCGGGAAGAAGGCTCCGCTCCACTCCACAGGATCCGGCAAGATCCTTCTCTCCACCAAGAGCGAGGCAGACCTCTCCCGATACATAAACGAGATCGGCCTGATGCAGTACACGAAGTACACGATCACCGATCCGGAGATGCTTAGAGCGGAGCTGAACAAGATCAGGAAGAATGACTTTGCGATGGACGAGGAGGAGTGCGAGATAGGGCTCAGGTGCATCTCCTGCCCCCTTCGCGACTATACGGGGCAGATCGTCGCGGCGGTTAGCATATTCGGCAGCAAGGACACCATGTCAGATAGCCAGGTCTTCGATATGATCCTGCCACGCCTGAGAGAGGCTACCAATGAGATCTCATCGAGACTGGGATATATATTCCCAGATGAACCATGACCAAAGGATAAGGAAGGAACGAAATGGAATACAGGACCAACCGCCGCACAGGCGACAGCATCAGCATCATAGGACTTGGATCAGGATCGCTCCATACGACAGGGGAAAGGGAGGCCATAGCGGCTCTCTGCTATGCTTATGAGCATGGTATAAACTACATGGACTTCGCTGCGGCAGGGGCTGCGGCCTTCGGCTATGCGGGAAAGGCATTCTCATCGGTTCGCGGCAGCATGCTCTATCAGGTTCATTTCGGGACGGACTACAAGACAGGAGAGTATGGCTGGACGACCGATCTGGATAAGATAAAGACGCAGGTGGAATGGCAGCTCGGAAAGCTGGGGACGGATTATATCGATTACGGCTTCATACACTGCCTCGACGCCGAGTCAGACTGGGAGGCGTACCAGCGGAACGGTGTCCTTGATTACCTGATCACCATGAAGAAGCAGGGCGTCATCCATCATATAGGGGCATCATCACACACACCATCGCTTGCTACGAAGATACTCGATACAGGACTGGTGGACCAGCTGATGTTCTCCATCAACCCCGCCTATGACTACCAGCATGGCAAGTATGCGAACGGAAGCGCGAGCGAGAGGATGGCTCTCTACCAGCGCTGTGAGGCGGATGGCATAGGAATCTCGGTGATGAAGCCGTTTTCCGCAGGCCAGCTCCTGAGTGCTGACACCTCCCCCTTCGGCAGGGAAATAACCAGATACCAGTGCATCCAGTATGCCCTCGACAAGCCGGGCGTGCTGACTGTCCTGCCAGGGATAAGGAACAAGGATGATGTGGAACAACTGCTTGGCTTCCTAGATGCCTCGACAGAGGAGAAGGACTACTCCGCGATCAGCACGCTCACGCCGGATGATGCGGATGGCAGGTGCATGTACTGCAACCACTGCCAGCCCTGCCCCGCTGGGCTGAACATCGGCCTGATAAACAAGTACTACGACCTCGCCATGATCGGGGACCGCCTTGCCGCCAATCATTATGCCAAGCTTGACAGGAAGGCCTCCGACTGCATCTCCTGCGGACATTGCGACAGGCGCTGCCCGTTCCACGTCCATCAGTCTGAGCGCAGGGCGGAGATAGCAGCATATTTCGGAAAATAGAAGCGGAATGCAAAGCCTCCGGAATCTCCGGAGGCCAGTAATCAACCCTTCTGGGCAAGTACGTCCTTGAGCTTAGAGAGCCTCTCAAGGGCAAGATCCAGCGTCTCCTTGGAACGCGCGAAGTGGAGCCTTATCAGGTTGTTCACCTCCTCGCGGAAGAAGCTTGAGCCGGGAACGGCCGCGACGCCGATCTCGGTGATCATCCATTCGCAGAACTCAAGATCGCTCCATCCCTTGAAGCGCGGAAGGTCCAGGAAGTCCTGGATATCCACAAGGACGAAGTATGATCCCTGCGGCACATTGTGCTTCAAGCCTATCCTATCCAGCCCTGAGAGGAAGTAATCCCTCTTCTTCGTGTAGAGTGCGCCAAGCTCCTCATAGTAGCTCTCAGGGAGCGTTAGTCCGGCAACCGCGGCCTCCTGCAGCGGAGCGGCAGCTCCGACGGTAAGGAAGTCATGGACCTTCTTCGCGGCCTCGATAACTTCCTCCGGCCCGATGAGATAGCCAAGCCTCCATCCAGTTATGGAATAGGTCTTGGAGAGCGAGTTGCAGGTGATCGTATGATCGAACATACCCGGCAGCGAGGCAACGCACGTATGGACGTTCGGAGCATAGATTATATGCTCATACACCTCATCGGTAACGACGAACGCATCGTACTTGAGCGCGAGATTACCTATCGCGGTAAGCTCCTCGACAGTGAACACCTTACCGCAGGGGTTGGAGGGGTTGCAGACGATGATCGCCTTGGCACCGGCCTTGAAGCCTTCCTCTATCGCGTTGATATCAAAGGAATAGGTCGGCGGGACAAGCGGGATGAATATAGGCTCGGCACCGGAAAGGATGGCGTCAGCGCCATAGTTCTCATAGAAGGGAGAGAATACCATGACCTTATCTCCGGGATTGCAGATGGTCATCATGGCACACATCATCGCCTCAGTACCGCCGCAGGTAACCACGATCTCCTTCTCAGGATCGATCTTCCTCTTCATGGAACGCTCTACCTTCTTCGCCAGGGCCTCCCTGAAGTTCTCGGCACCGAATGTCACCGAATACTGATGGGGTCCCTCATATGCGACCTTGGAAAGCGCATCCAGAAGCGGCTTCGGAGGATCGAAGTCAGGAAATCCCTGCGAAAGGTTTATGCTTCCTGGGCATGAATCGCTGATACGCGTCATGCGCCTGATCACGGAATCGGTGAATGTTCCTACTCTCTTGCTAAGTTCTGGCATCATATACCTCTATCTAGATTCAGCCCCTTACCTCGGGCAGTACTGTAGAACCGGTGGGAATGACGTAGATGGACTTACCCTCAAGATCGGCATCAGCCATCAGCCTGTCCAGATCGTCATATGCCTTGATACCCATAGGAGCCACCGTCTCCGCAGGGATCGATGAATACATCAGGATGTTGAACCGCGAGGCCTGCTCGCAGTTGAGGAAGAAGATATAGCCTCCGACCATGAAGTTCTCCCGCAGTTCCTTCTCGAAGGTACCATTCACTAGCGGCTTGATCCAGTCGAAGTAATCAGGGCTTCCACCGCCATTGCGTCCTTCCAGAAGGAGTATCAGCGTCCCTCCATCCTTTAGCGCTGAGATCACGTTATCCACGGCCTTGGTACCCTGGTAGAGCGACTCGTCCTTCGGGAACCCACCGCAGCTGGTGATGACGACATCGGCCTTCTCCCTTATTGGGACGGTATAGATGCGTCTCACCTCATCGCACGCGGCCTCCCAGGACTTCCCCCAATGGCCTGCGAAGACAGAGGAGAGGCGGAACTCGGTATCGGTAACGAGGGTGATCATGAAGAGGTTTCTCATCATCGCCGCCGCCTGGAGCATATCCTCATTGAGGGGATTGCCCTCCAGGATGCCGTTCCCGATCTCAGGATTGGTGATGAACGCATCGGGCGCGAGGCTGTAGGCATGGTTGTGCTTGATTGTCTCCAGCCCCGATATCCCCGGCAGTATGCTCTTGCGTCCGCCGCCGAAGCCAGCCATGACATGGTAGGTGGCAGCACCGAGGCATATTACGAGATCGGCCTCAGCCGCATCCTTGTTGACATGGACAGGCGTACCGTAATCGGTGGTACCGAGATACACGAGATCATCGGCCCTGCAATCATGATTCACTGTCCTCACCTTGTCGTAGATATCAGAGGTGACCAGCGTCCTCAGATCCTCCTCGGGC
Source organism: uncultured Spirochaetales bacterium (assembly GCA_949299185.1). GTDB lineage: Bacteria > Spirochaetota > Spirochaetia > Sphaerochaetales > Sphaerochaetaceae > Ornithospirochaeta. Next base: position 22,763 of record CASFZR010000001.1, on the reverse strand, counting down.
GCTCCCACATGGGTACCTGTGGCGATGACGATCTCCAGATCCTCATAGCGCTTGCCGCACCTTGAGACGAGGTAGTCGACAAGGAGAGGCACGATAAGGTCCTGCCTCATCCAGTAGCGTGTCATATCGCTGATGACGATGACGATCGATGATGCCCTGGAGGCGACAGCCTGAAGCGGCTCGGACTCTATGGGGTTATCGAGGGCATCGATGAGCGCACCCTTTATATCCGACAGAGGTTTCGTGCTGTTTCCGTCTATCACTCCGATGACCTGATCCTCCTCAACGGGGATCGTCACGGTAGTGCTCCCGTATCTGAACTGATAATCCTTCTTCATCCCTTTTACCTCAGAGGACCTTCTGCAGGAAGCTTATGAGCCTTGGGCTATGCGGATCATCGAAGAACTCGGCCGCCGGCCTATCCTCATCGATCCTTCCTCCATCGAGGAAGAGGATCCTGTTGCTCACCTCGCGTGCGAAGCGCATCTCATGGGTGACGATGATCATCGTCATGCCCTCGAGTGCAAGCTGCTTTATGACATCCAGCACCTCTCCGATCATCTCCGGATCCAGCGCGGAGGTAGGCTCGTCGAAGAGCATCACATCAGGCTCCATCATCAGAGAGCGCACGATGGCTATCCTCTGCTTCTGGCCTCCTGAGAGCTGCGATGGATAGGATGTGACCTTATCCTCAAGCCCCATCCTCTTCAGGAACGTCAGCGCATTGGTCTCCGCCTCCTCCTGCTCCATGCCCTTTATCCTCATAGGAGCGATGGTAAGGTTCTTCATCACGTTCATGTTGTTGAAGAGGTTGAAGTGCTGGAAGACCATGCCGATCTTCTGCCGATGCACGTTGATATCCACGCCCTTGGCGCAGAGATCGACGTCACGGAAGATGATGCTGCCGGAGGTCGGGGCCTCCAGAAGGTTGAGGCAGCGCAGGAACGTACTCTTACCGCCGCCGGATGGGCCTATTATCGAGACGACCTGCTTCTCCTTGAACTCTGTCGTTATATCATTGAGGACCTGAAGGCTACCGAAGCTCTTGCACAGTCCCTCTACCTTTATGATGTTATGCTCTTCCATGCTTCATCCTCTTTTCTAGCCTTGCGATCAGTCGACTGCTGATGAACGTCAGGATAAAGTACATGATGGCCGCTATGGCAAGGCATGGCAGGCTCCTGTATGTAAGCGCGATGACGCCATTCGTTCCATACATCAGATCGGAGATGCCGATCACAGAGACGATCGAGGACTCCTTGATGACGGTCACGAACTCATTGCCCAGCGCCGGAAGGATGTTCCTTATGGCCTGCGGAAGTATGACGAGCCTCATCGACTCACCGTACTTGAATCCGATGCTGCGCGCAGCCTCCATCTGTCCCTCATCGACCGACTGTATGCCCGATCGTATGACCTCCGCCACATAGGCGCAGCTGTTTATGCTCATCGCCACGATACCGGCCATGAAGCGGGAGAAGTTCGGTATGAACGAGACATCGGGGAACTCTATGCCGACCATCGGAAGCCCATAGAATATGAACATGAGCTGGACCATCAGCGGAGTACCGCGCACGAATTCGATATAGGCCATCGCAAGCCATCTTAGCGGCTTGATCCTGCACATCCTCATGATGGCCATGAGCGTACCGAAAACCACCCCCAGCACGACGCTCATGGCGGCGATGATGAGGGTGTTCTTAACGCCATCGAGGAAATACGGGTAATACCTCTGCAGGATAACCGCGATCTGCTCGAAGAAGCCCATGATTAAAGACCAAGCTCCTTCTGGAGCGCGACAGCCTCGTCGTAGGCCTGCATGTATGAGCCGTCAGCGACGCATCTCTCGATGACCTTGTTGACCTCTGCGAGGAAGTCAGGGTTGCCCCTCTGTACTACCGCTGACTTACCGAAGGTAGCGATAGCGGAATCGAAGGTGAAGTTGGCCTTTACGAGCTTTCCGTCGCTGGAGGCGATGATGGAATCACCGACAGCTGCATCGACGACGAGTCCCGCGATATTCCCGTTCTGGACCTCGATCGAAAGCTCAGGATACTTGGCAAGCTCGAAAAGCTCAGAATCAGGAAGCGCCTTCATTATAAGCTGTGACTGGATCGTTCCCCTCTGGGCACCGACCTTGAGGCCAGCGAGTGACTCAGGAGTAGTATAGACATCCTCATTCCCTGCCGCTACCACGAGATACTGGAGGCTCTCCTCGTAGATGGATGAGAAATCGATGACCTCTGCCCTCTCTGGGGTGTTGGTGAATGCGGCCAGGCCGATATCAACCTGTCCGGACTGGACTGCGGGGATGATGCCATCGAACGCCATATCGACGACCTCGAGCTTCACGCCAAGCGCGTCAGCGATCTCCTGGGCAAGGAACATATCGCAGCCGACGATGTTGGCATTCAGATCCTTGAACTCATAAGGCGCATACTGAGCCTCGGTTCCGACGATGAGCCTTCCCCTCTCCTTGACATCGGCAAGGACGGTACCATTCTCAGATGAGCCTGAGGCAAAAGCCGCCGCAGGAATAGCAAACAGAACGAACATCAAGACGAGAACATTCAAAAACCTCTTCATTTCTACGCTCCCAGTAATAAATCAATGTGAATCAGAATTCGTGAATATTTATACATACATTTCAGTATATTATTCAATAGGCAAGAGCCATATCGAGCGTAAGAATCTTAATAATAAGGGAAGAATTATCGACTATGGCTAATCTTAATTCCTGAATTTCACGATAGATAGGCATGAACGGAAAAATCTGCATAAATATGCACAAAAGCAGAATCCATCCCGCCTGAGCGGGGATACGGCAGGGTAACCCCTGCCATCTCCCGCGGATAATCAGGAATTCGTCGCTCCGGAAAGGGCCAGAAGCATCTCCTGGCTGTCTATCGGGCTATCATCGGAGATATCCATATGGTAGCGGCCATCGCTTCCAAGCACGCGGCCCTTGACGTTATCGCGGAGCATCAGCTCAAGCATCTTCTTGATCGATGCCTTTATGTCAGGATTCAGCACCGGCGTGGCTATCTCCACGCGCCTGTCGACATTCCTCGTCATGAGATCCGCCGAGGATATGTACATATCGCCGGAGCCAAATGAATAGATGCGGGAATGCTCAAGGAAGCGTCCTACGATGCTCTTCACCGTGATGTTCTCTGTCTCGCCCGGCACTCCCGGAAGCAGGCAGCAGATGCCGCGGATGATCATGCGGATCCTCACGCCCTTCTTAGAGGCTTCGATGAGCTTGTCTATCATCTCCTTATCAGAGAGGCTGTTCATCTTGCAGGTGATCGAGCCATCCTTCCCCTTCGCTATCTCCCTGTCGATCGCGTCCATTATGCCCTTCTTAAGCGAGAACGGGGCAACGAGGAGCTTGCGGTAGCTGCCATCCACGGTAAGGGTGGCGAGATTGCGGAAGAAGTCGACGCCATCGAGCCCGATATCCTTATCGGAGGTAATGATGTTCAGGTCGGTATACTGCTTGGCGGTACTCTCGTTGTAGTTGCCCGTTCCAAGGTGCGTTATGTACCTGACCTTCCCCTTGTCCTTCAGGACTATCGAGATGATCTTTGAATGAACCTTATAGTTCTCCACGCCATAGAAGACTGTGCATCCCGCCTCCTGGAGCTGCTCGGCGTAGCTGAGGTTCGACTCCTCATCGAATCTCGCGCATAGCTCCATCACGACAGAGACATCCTTGCCATGCTCCGCGGCCCTGAGCAGCGCCGCGACCACGCGCGAATGCTTGGCCAGGCGGTAGATCGTGATCTTTATGTTCGTCACCCTCGGATCATCGGCACACTCCTCCAGCAGCCAGAGAAGGGCGTCCATCGACTGGAATGGGTAAGAGAGGAATATATCCTTCCTCAGCGCCGCGTCGATCATCGAACCGCGCTGCAGATGTGCCGGTATGCTGCCCTTGAACGCTGGATAGCGCAGGTGGACGGCGGACTCATGAGGGAAATACTCATCAAGAGAGAACATGAACTTATATGAGAAGCACCCTTCGACGATGAAGCACTGGTTCTTCTTGATCCCGAGATGCTTAAGCAGGAACTGCTTGAGTTCCTCTGACTCCGTGTTCATCTCCAGCCTGACGGCAGCCAAGGCTCCCCTGCTCTCCACCCTATTGCGTATGAGCTTGGAGAAATCGAAGTCGTATTCGATATCCGCATCCTCCACGGATGCCTCGAAATCAGCATTCCTAGTCACCCTGACAAGGACCTTCTCACGGACCTTGCAGGAAGGGAACAGGGAGTCTCCGAAAAGGAAAAGCAGCTCCTCCGATGGTATGACATGGACCTTGCGGCCACCGCCTATGCGCACGAGGCTATCGATACGCCGCCCCATGGAGACGACGCCGAACATGCTGCGGCCATTACGCTCAAGGCGCAGCACGAGGTAGAGCCTCTGGTTCTCGAACCTTATCATGGGGTGCTTCGCGTCAAGCACCAGCGGCGAGAGGAACGGGATCATGCTCTCCTGGAAATAGAGCTGAGCCCTCGCCCTCTGCGCATCTGTCATCGTTCGGTGCGAGAGGATCTCCAGCCCCTCCTTCCTCAGCTCCTTGCGCAGCTTCAGATAGGTCTCGTCAGCCTTGCGGTAATAGGACGGGAACATGGCGAGTATCGCATCGATCTGCTCGCGCGCATCCATTCCCGTCTTGTTATCGATATACTCAGGGCTATGATGCTCAAGGTTCAGAAGCGATCCCAGGCGTACCCTTGTGAACTCATCGAGGTTCGAGATGAATATGGAGAGGAAGCGGCAGCGCTCAAGAAGCGGATTGGCCGCATCCCTGGCCTGATCAAGCACCCTGTCATCGAACTGGAGCCAGGAGTATTCCCTGTTGATATAAGGCGGGGTTATCAGCCCTGTTCTTTCCTTAGCCATTCATTTCCTCCACTATCAATCTAAGATATCCTTCCTTGACGCCCTTATCGGAGACCAGCAGCTCATCCGAATCAAAGTGCTTCGCAACGGTATTCACGAGTATCGCCGCAGGAATCAGGACATGGACGTTCTCCGGCGCATTCCTGATGAAGAGCATTGATCTGTCCTCTGAATGGATGAGGTGCTTGAGGAGCTTTCCCAGCTTCTTGCGTTCCATGCGCCTTAGCGAGGACTCAGGAAGGGAGTAGTAATCGGCATAGACCCTATATAGGGCATCGGCCGTTCCTCCTACCAGCACGAGGTGATGGAAATCGAGCCCCTTGTAGATCCTCTCCTCCTTAAGGGCCTTGCGGATGTGCTTCTTCAGCTCATCAGCCTCATCCTCATCCGGGTACATCCCCTTGTAACGCCTCGAGAGCGCCAGCGGCCCGACATAGAGGGAATACATATCATCCATGTTCCCGTTCTCCATATCGGCAAGCTCCGCGGTAGCACCTCCTACATCCAGCAGCAGCACGCTGCCGAGCGTGGCGTAGCTTAGGTTGGCGATGTAATCTGCATAGGCCTCAGCCTTGCCGTCAAGGATCTCGATCCTGAGTCCGGTAGCAGCCTCCACCGCCGCGGTTACCTCACGATAGTTGGTGATGAGGCGCATCGACGCCGTAGAGATCATCTTGACCCTCTCCGTCCCGACCTTCCTGGCAGCATCCAGGAGATGGAGCGCCGAGTCAACGACCTTCTCTATCCCACGCTTCGAGAGCTTATCCTTCTTCGTGAGATAATCCAGTATCGACACAGATCGCCTGAGGTCGACGATCTCCTCCACCATATCCCCTTTGACATCAGCTACCAGAAGCGAGAGCGCGGTACTGGAGAAATCCATTATCCCTATCTTCATCTATCATCTCCGAAGGATATGCCTATCGTGCGCGCCACAGCGATCCTCTGGTCATCCTTTGGCACGAACTTCATCTTTCCAGCGATATCGGCGAGGGCGTTATACGTTACCTGCGAGCCATGCATCGCGACGGTGACGCCGAATACGCCATCATTAGCGAGGTGCCCGGCGAATGAGCCCATCTCCGTCGAGAGAAGCCTGTCATATGGCGAGGGAGAACCGCCACGCTGCAGATGACCGGGAACGACGACGCGCGTCTCCACTCCCGCGTTCTCCTCTATATACCTCGCGAGCCCTTCCGTGCCGGTAGCACGGCCGCCGCGTGAGGCAAGCCTCTCGCTCTTCTTCATCTTCGACTCAGCTATGCTCATGGCTCCTTCTGCGATGGCGATGATGGTGAAGTCCTTGCCTGACTCATACCTTCTCTTGACCATCTTCACGACCGTATCAGGATCATAGGGGATCTCCGGCAGCAGGATGATATCCGCGCCGCCCGCGATACCGGCGTACAGTGTCAGCCAGCCTACCTTGTTGCCCATCAGCTCTATCAGCATCGTGCGTCCATGGCTTGCTGCGGTCGTATGGATCCTGTCTATGCATTCCGTCGCGATATCCACGGCGGTATGGAAGCCGAATGTCACATCGGTGCCGAAGATATCGTTATCAATCGTCTTGGGTATGCCGATGACATTCAATCCCTCATATGAAAGAAGGGCGGCGGTCTTGTGCGTCCCTGCTCCCCCGAGCGTCACCAGGAGATCAAGGCCGAGGGCCTTGTAGTTCTTCTTCATCAGATCCAGCTTGCTCTGCCCGTTGCGATCCTCATCGGTCATCTTGCTGAACGGCTGGCGCGATGTCCCGAGGATCGTACCACCCACGTTGAGTATCCCCGAGAAGTCAGAAGGCTGCATCTTCTTCACATCCTTCGTGATCAACCCGAGATATCCATCGGATATCCCGATCAGCTCGACATCCTTGATCTGGTTGAAGGCGTATTTGGCAAAGCCGCGTATGACGGCATTCAGTCCGGGACAATCACCACCGCTGGTCAGTATTCCTATCTTCATTACTCTCTCCTTGCAGAAAGTCTAGCATAGTTTCGCCGCTCTGAAAGACCACAGGAAAGCAGAAAACCCATAGAATCCACTTCTTATATGCCTAAAAGGTTAATTCCCGGCGAAGCTGATGTGAATAGCGTGTGACGCGGAGGCCTGTCCGATGGGGATGTTTTGTGACTTTATTCAACAACTGGGCCCGCAATCACTTTCCTCACAAGCCGTTAATAAGTAGAATCTCGGCAATAGGGAGATAAAGAATATGCATGAAGAGACGCAGCGTGTCTATGAGCACGTACTGAAGACGGATCCTGACCAGAAGGAATTCCAGCAGGCAGTCTACACATTCCTCCAGTCGATCGACAAGATCATCGACGACCTTCCGGAGGTGACATACCACAAGATCCTCGAGAGGATGACAGAGCCTGAGAGGGCCATCATGTTCCGCGTACCCTGGATCGATGACAACGGCCATGTACAGGTCAACAGGGGCTTCAGGATCGAGATGTCCTCCGCTATCGGACCATATAAGGGAGGGCTTAGGTTCCATCCTTCAGTCAATCTTTCCATCATGAAGTTCCTTGCCTTCGAGCAGGTGTTCAAGAACAGCCTCACAGGACTCCCGATGGGAGGCGGCAAGGGCGGCTCTGACTTCAATCCTAAGGGAAAGTCCGAGGCCGAGGTCATGCGCTTCTGCCAGTCATTCATGACGGAGCTATATAGGCATATCGGACCGGATACGGATGTCCCGGCCGGAGATATCGGAGTCGGCGGTCGCGAGATCGGCTATCTCTTCGGGCAGTACAAGAGGATCACGAATGAGTTTACCGGCGTGCTTACCGGCAAGGGCATGGACTTCGGCGGCTCGAACATCAGGCCTGAGGCCACAGGCTACGGCCTTGTCTACCTCTCCGACGCGATCCTCCGCGGCAACGGCATGGACCTTGCAGGCAAGACCTGCCTCGTATCAGGATCAGGAAACGTCGCGCAGTACACTGTTGAGAAGCTCAACGCGCTCGGAGCGAAGGTCGTGACGCTCTCTGATTCCTCAGGAATGATCTACGATGAGGCTGGCATCACCCCGGAGAAGCTCTCATATGTCATGACGCTCAAGAACGTGAAGAGAGGCAGGATCAAGGAGTACGCCGAGAAGTACAGCGGCGTCACGTACATACCGCGCGATCCAGAGACTCCGAATCCGGTCTGGAACATCAAGGCCGATTACGCATTCCCATGCGCTACGCAGAACGAGATCCTCAAGGCGGATGCCGAGAACCTCGTAAGGAACGGAATAAGGCTCGTCGGAGAGGGTGCTAACATGCCTTGCTCGGTGGAGGCTGAGCAGATCCTCATGGGAAATGGCGTGCTGCTTGCGCCTGCGAAGGCCGCGAACGCCGGAGGTGTCGCAGTCTCCGGTCTGGAAATGGCCCAGAACTCCGCGCGCATGACCTGGACAAGGGAAAGGGTCGATCAGGAGCTTCAGGGCATCATGAACAATATCTACAGGAATATCAGCGAGGCTGCCGAGACATACTCTGAGAAGAACAACTATGTCGATGGCGCCAATATCGCCGGCTTCATGAAGGTATCCCGCGCGATGCTTGCTGAGGGCTATGTCTGATGCATGGTATCGGCTTCGATAGCGAGAAATACGTAGAGGAGCAGACAAGATACATCCTAGAGAGAGTCCGGACATCGTCCGGACGTCTCTATATCGAATGCGGCGGAAAGCTCCTTCATGACAAGCACGCGTCCCGCGTCCTTCCGGGATTCGACGAGAATAACAAGATGAAGGTATTTCAGTCCCTGAAGGACAGGCTGGATATCATCATATGCATATATGCCGGAGACATAGAGAAGCGTAAGATCAGGTCTGACTTCGGCATAAGCTACGATGCCGATGTCTCGAAGATGATAAACGACTTCGCCGCATATGGCATCAAGTGCGACAAGGTCGTCATCACCCGCTACGAGAACCAGGTGGCGGCCACGGTATTCAAGGATAAGCTTGAGAGGCGCGGCATCAAGGTATACACACATCCGCGCACTCCGGGCTACCCCGCGAATATCGATGTCGTCGTCTCTGAGAACGGCTATGGCAAGAACGAATACATCCCCGTGGACGCACCGGTGGTGATAGTGACGGCTCCCGGTCCGGGATCAGGGAAGCTCGCGACCTGCCTTTCGCAGATGTACCACGAGGCGAAGATGGGAATGAAGCCAAGCTATTCGAAGCTGGAGACCTTCCCTATCTGGAACCTGCCCTTAGATCATCCGGTGAATGTGGCATATGAGGCAGCGACCGCGGATATCGGGGATGTGAACCTCATCGACCATTTCCACCTCAACGCATATGGGGAGATCGCGGTCAACTACTCCAGGGACCTGGAGGCCTATCCCCTCCTCGCGCGCATCCTCGAAAGGATCACCGGAGAGCCGTGCATCTACAAGTCCCCTACAGATATGGGAGTCAACAGATGCGGGTTCGGCATCACCGATGATGAGGTCTGCCGAGAGGCCGGCAAGGCGGAGATCATCCGCCGCTACTTCCAGATCAGGACCGATTATGCTTCCGGCCTGGCCGATGAGGATACGGTCAACCGCATCAGCGCGATAATGGACAGGATGGGCCTGACGGAGACGGACAGAAGCGTGGTATTGCCAGCACGCGAGGCCATGGAGAAGGCGAAGGCCGAGGGCAAGGGAAAGGATGGCACGGTATGCGCCGCTGCGATAGAGCTTCCTGACGGGACCATCGTCACAGGCCACAACTCCGACATGCTCCACGCCTGCTCCGCACTGCTTCTCAATGCCCTGAAGGTAATGACAGGCATTCCCTCGAACGTCGACCTTATCTCCTCGAAGGTCATACGGAGCATCACGGCGATGAAGAGGGATATCCTCTCAGGCCGCGGAGTGAGCATGAACCTCGATGAGATCCTCATAGCGCTTGCGATGAGCGCCTCGGAGACCGAGGAGGCTAGGAAGGCCCTGGAGGCGCTGCCGCTGCTGAAGGACGCGGAGGTCCACCTGACGCATGTCCCCTCACCCGGAGACTGCTCGGGACTGCGCAAGCTCGGACTGCGCTACACCTCCGATCCATTCTACCCTGGTAAGAACATCTAAGCTGGAAGAGAGATATGCAAGAAAGAGAAAGACTATCATCTAGGCTAGGATTCATCCTGCTCTCCGCAGGATGCGCTATCGGACTTGGAAACGTATGGAGGTTTCCATATATCACAGGCCGTTACGGCGGGGCAGCCTTCGTAATCATCTACCTGCTGTTCCTGCTCCTGATCGGGCTTCCGGTCATGACGATGGAGTTCGCCATCGGACGGGCAAGCCGCAGGAATATCTCAGGATCGCTGAAGAAGCTTGAGCCAGCGGGTACGAAGTGGCACTATGTCGGGCCGTTCGCAGTGGCGGGAAACTACATACTGCTGATGTTCTATACCGTCCTTACCGGATGGCTGCTGTATTACTTCGGCTCATTCATAACCGGAGGCCTCAATCCATCCTCAGACGTGGGCGCGTTCTTCAATGCGCTGATGGCGGCACCGGGGCTACAGACGCTGCTGATGGGACTAGCGCTGCTGATCACGGCGGGAGTCGTCATCATAGGGCTTAAGAACGGAGTCGAGAAGATATCGAAGATAATGATGGCCATACTCTTCGTCCTGATGATCGCAATGGCTATCCACAACTGCCTCCTCCCCGGTGGCCATGAAGGACTGATGTTCTTCATCAAGCCTGACTTCGGCAATCTTGTCGAGTACGGCCTCGCGGAATCCGTATTCGCAGCCATGGGGCAGGCATTCTTCACGCTCTCGCTTGGTATCGGAGCGATGTCTATCTTCGGCTCCTATATCGGCAACGAGCGCTCCCTTCCGGGCGAGACGGTGAGGATAATGTGCCTGGATACGACGATCGCCCTTCTTGCGGGCTTCGTCATCTTCCCCGCCTGCTCCGCGTTCAATGTGAATAACGGTCAGGGCCCATCGCTGATCTTCCTCTCTCTTCCAGAGGTATTCACCAGGATGACGGCAGGAAATCTCTGGGGCGCGATCTTCTTCCTAGCGATGACATTCGCCGCCATGACGACGCTTATCGCGGTATTCGAGAACATCATCGCCTATTGGATGGATGAGAGGGGCTGGTCCAGGACGAAGGCCGTACTGGTCAACTTCCTGCTCCTCTTCGTACTCTGCATCCCCTGTATCCTCGGATTCAACGTCCTCTCCTCCTTCCAGCCGTTCGGCGAAGGCACGGGAGTGCTTGATCTTGAGGACTTCCTCGTCTCGAACCTGATCCTTCCTCTCGGAAGCATGGCGTTCGTCCTCTTCTGTACGCAGAAGAAGGGATGGGGCTGGAGCTCATTCATCAGGGAAGCGGACAAGGGCGAGGGAATGAAGTTCCCCAAGTGGCTCAGGGTCTACTGCACATACATACTTCCGATCATCATCCTTCTGGTGACGGTGAACGGGATATACGGAGTACTTTCATAACGATTACGCAATCATGCCAAGAAGAGGCCTGTCCGCTGCGGCAGGCCTCTCATATTGATATGATCCCTAGCGCTTATAGGCCGGAGAGCGCCTTCTCGATATTATCCAGCACCTTCTGGCTCATGAGATCATATGCTTCCTCCGTCATTCCCGCAGACACATCAGGGCAGAGGACGTTATCCCTATCCTTGACCTCCTGATAGATCTCCCCTACGGCTCCGGCGGTATCAGCGACGAAGGTATTGCCGTCATTGAGAATCCAATCCTTAAGGGCCGGCATATCCGAGGCTGGGCCGATCGACGTATTGATCATTATCTTCCCGTTGCCAAGATGGCGGAACTCCTCCTCATGCAGGAGTATGACACCCTTGTTAAGGCATGTGATCACGACATCGGACTGCTCCAGAAGCTTGTGGAGAGGCATATAATGCATACCGTCCCTCTCGCAATCCTCCTTGGCAGAACGCGCATAGTAGGATATCTCGGCACCCATTGCCTTCAGAAGCCTTGCTGTCATCTGTCCGCTCGTGCCGAATCCGACGAATCCGATCCTCAGGCCAGTTATCTCCTTAGGTCTCTTCCTCCACATCGGCCAGTCATATCCATGGAGGATCCTCACAAGCGCGTAGACGACGAACTCCGTCACGCCCTTATCGCCATAGTCCCTGATCCCATATACCGTGATACCATGCTTCTCCGCATAGTCGATATCGACATTGGCACTCTCCTTGGAATAGAGAGAACAGCACATGCCTACATATCTGAGGGAGCTGCAGCGTGAAAGGACCGAGGCAGGGACCGCAGGCTGCGTCCTGACCAGAACGGCGTCAGCATCCCCTATCCTCGCCACAAGCTCATCCTCGCTCTCTGGGAGGGTATCAAAGCGGATGATCTCCGATGCATAGCAGCCAAGCTTCTCCTCTGCCCAAGGCTGCAGGCCTATCGGACCTGCCTCTACAAGCTTCCTGAACCTTTCCATACCAGCCTCCTAGAAGAACACCATCGGGGATGAGAGATTCCTCATCAGCGCCACGACCGACCATGCCGCGATATCGCTATTGGCGGAATAGATATCAGCAACGGCCTTCAGGCCCTCCGTCTCTACCGTTATGCAGTGGTCATCACCGATGAAGCCAGGAACGCTGGTAATCTGGGCCTGCGCCTTATCCGGACCGATCGTGGCCAGCGCCGAAGCCACCGCCACGTTCACCTTAGTCGGCAGAAGGGCGATAGCCTCCTTCGTGGAACCAGAGAAGACACTCCTCTCCTCGTTCTGAAGCTCATCAGAGTACAGTGGCGTGTTCCTCAGTGAATCAGGACCCTTATGGGTATGTATCCCAGCCTTTATATCCCAGCCATTCACCTCCGCGATCAAGGCAATGGTATTCAATGCGTCAAAGCCTCCGACCGCTCCTGAAGGTATGTATATCCTGGCACCACCCTTCTCTGCCGCCTTCAGCGCATCAGCCTTGAAGGCGTTGTCCGCAAACGCTCCGATCGACAACGGGATGATGCTTATGCCCGCCTCCAATGCCTTTACCGCAAAATCCTTAAGAAGGGCGATTGATGCCGTCTCGATGATGAAGTCAGGCTTGAGGGCGATGATCTCATCCATCGATGAGGCCGCCTTGGCCTCTGTTCCCGAGACAATGGCTTCCGCATCCTCTGCCTTGCGCGAGAAAGCGGCTATCAGCTTATACTCCTCCAGGAGCCCATCAATATATGCCTTCCGGATGATCCTTCCCAGATGTCCGCAGCCTACGATAGCAAATGTCTTCATAAGACCTCCATAGATTCCCTATTACTCTCCCAGAAAACAGCGGAAATGGAAATAGGAACGGAGGAAATAACGGAAGGGGCCATGCCTCTATACCCTAGGCATCAGCCCCTTACCAATCACTTCTGGCTCACGAAGATCGGAGAGGACCAGGCCGCATTGCCATTGCTCTGCAGCACCTTCACCCAGAAAGCATGCTCTCCCGCATCCGATGGAAGCTCCCTGCTCACCTCTATGTGATCATACGAAGGATACTCCTCCGGTGAGATATCCTCATAGGCAGGAGCCATCTCAAGCCTCAGATTCAATCCGCCCATATCCTTGGTGAAGCCATTGGCCATGATCTCCTCATATGAAGCCTCTGCACTGCCGACCTTGGAGCTGAACTTCACGACTGTCTTATCCGTCGTCTCAAGCTCTAGGATGAGGCCATCGTAATCACCGGAGGTCGATGAGGTGAACTTCACGTATTTATCGGACTTTATCACGATGCCCTGATCTATGCGGTCGAATGCATATTTCTCCGCGCTTATGATCTTCCCATCCTGGACGTATATCATCCCATCCCACTTCGAGGACTTGCCACGGCCACGATAGACGACGCCGCTCCAGCGTATGCGTATGCGCCTTCTCTCCCGCTTCAGGCACTCTGCCTCAAGTATCTTCCTATCCCAATCGTAGATCTCGTAGCTCTCGATAGGATAGCTGCCAGCAGCCTTCAGCTCCAGCGTGGGCACACCCGTCACGGCTCCCTCGTCTCCCATGAACAGGCTGCCGATCCGAGTCTCAAGATAGATCCTGTCGAACGTGGAAGCATAGCAATGGCGCTTCCTTATCGCATCCCAGATGGCCTTCTTCGTAAGGGCCGGGGCAAAGACACCGGTAAAGCCACTGGCCACATCGAATGCCCCTGATGCGGACTTCCCATGCCCGCTCAGCGGATAGGACAGTCCTGGCCGGCAGGTATGATCGTCGCTTGCCGCTATGAAGCCCACTTTCATCCTCTTCCTCATCGCATCGAAGGCGAACCATTCGAACGTACCATGATGGGAATGGATCTCTATCACGCTGGAGAAGGCAGGATTGAAGTAATCAAGATTCCCGTAGCGTCCTCCGATATGAGGAATCAGAAGTACGTCGCTACGCCCCTTGAGCTTATCATGAAGCTCGGTAATCGGGTTCGCGTTATTGGAATTATCCACGCTCGTGGCTGTCCAGTTGCTGCTAGGATAGAAATCCTCGTTATCGCCCAGGAAATAGACGTTATGGTCTCCTCCCTGCGGCGTGGTTCCAGACCATTCATAACCGAGATAGACGAGGAAGCGCCCTTCCTCATCATACTTCTTCGTGTACTCCCTGATTTCCTTCCAGGTCTCATCGCTGACCTCGAAGTCATTACCCTGCCAGCCGGTGAAATCAATACAAGCCTTGTCGCGGGCGAAGGAGTAGTAATCATCAAGAAGGCCAGTGCCTACGGTCTCACGGGTCTGCCCGTGCATATCTCCCCAGAAGAGCCTGTCACCGGCAGGGGACTTGACCGCGCGGGAAGCGTTGCTGCACGCATGGTAGCCCCTCTCGCTATCAGAGATGACCAGATTCCAGAATCCCTCTTCCATGATGCGGCAACCCTTGAGGCGGATCACTCCCTCCGTTCCTTCAGGGAATAGCACCTCATCAGGTATCCCTTCGCTCCTGAGGGAGGTTCTGAGGCTGATGCGGCCGCCGTATAGACCTGTAGGATTGCCGAACTCATCCAACGCCCTTATCGCGATATCAAAAGGCTCCCCTACGGTAACCGTTCCCGGAACGATTGCCTGGATCTCATGATGGAATGACGGCACGATCCTGACCTTCAGGCGCTCCGGCATCTCCTCATAGCGGGCAGTGCCGCAGGGATCGAGGAAGATACGGAACTCATGCTCCCTCTCGCAGAATGACTGCGCCCTCATGCCAAAGCTTCCCTGGCTCGTATCCCCAAGTACGATCCTGATCTGATCGCCCTTCTTTATATACCCGCCATTCACATCGATGAGTATGCTGTTACCGAAGGAGCGCACGAACTTGCTATAACGCGCGCTCACACGGCAATCACCGGTAGTGGAGACTGTCGTATAGCCGGGCATGGCAGGCTCGTCGAACTGCGGGGAATCCCAGTCGCTGACGCTCTTCCAGGCAACGACGAGCGTGCCGCCGTCATCTATGCCATACTCCCCTGCCGTGAACGTGATGGTCCATGTGGAGAACTCACCTGCGATCACATCCCG
Source organism: uncultured Spirochaetales bacterium (assembly GCA_949299185.1). Classification (GTDB taxonomy): domain Bacteria; phylum Spirochaetota; class Spirochaetia; order Sphaerochaetales; family Sphaerochaetaceae; genus Ornithospirochaeta. The sequence continues at coordinate 7,353 of CASFZR010000001.1, read as the reverse complement.
TTCCGGAGACAGCGATACAGTACCCATGTATTCCTTATTAAGCCTCATGCTTATCCTCCTTTACCATCTCATATGAATAGGAACACCAATCCGAAGAACGCGAGCAGGAGACAGTATGGAACCGTCAGCAGCATAGAGCGCATCGGATTGACCTGCTTGCCGAGAAGCGATGATACAAGGCCGGCTATGACGAACGTGTTTAGATCGGCAGGTGGCAATCCCTGTCCGGCTGCGGCCAGATGTGCGCTTGCCGCGGCAGCGTGTATATCGCTGACTCCGGTTGCGATCCAGGCAGGTCCTAAGATAGGAAGCAGGGATGTCTGCGTCGTACTCTGGGCTCCGAGAAGCATGCCGCCAAGGATAAGGGAGCCCGCTCCACCGAGCTTCAGGGCAAGGGTGTTGAGTCCAGTTGCCCATTCTGATATCGCCGCGATCTGCCCTCCGAACCTGAAGGCGCCGAGGAAGAAACCCGCGAACACCTGGATAAGCACTGACATACGGATCGTACGCATCGATTTAGCAAGATCCTGGCCGAGGTCGGTACGCAGGGATGGGGTGATGGCGATAGCCACGATGATCGCGACAAGAAGCGCCAGCACGATATTATTCGTCAGCTGCCCAAGTACCGGTATTGCCTTCAGGGAGTCATAGAGGCTGCCCTCTCCCAGCGGTATCGCCTTCAGCAGCTCACCTGTTACATCGAAGCTGATGGCAGGGATGCTGTTCAGCGCCACGAGAGCGATAAGCACCATCAGTGGAATGAGATTCTTCCATTCCCTCCTCAGGATAGCCGAAGCCTTCTCGGTAGGAATAAGATGCTGTGGCATCTCGTATTTCCGGCCTATGTACACCTTGCACACGAAGAGCGATGTAAGGACGAATGCGATGCCAACCGTCAGATAGCTTATCTGAAGCACATGATCCGTCGGAATCCCGATGATGGAACACGCCACGTTGATCGCATTGGATATAGGCGGCATGATGGCCCCTAGCGATCCGCCAGTGACGATGATCGCGCAGTTAAGGTCGGGATCTATTCCCATATCATCCATGGCGGGAACGACCAGCATGCCTATCACGGCACCGACTGCGGATACGGTACCGACGAGGGATCCTCCTAGGCACATCGCGATGAGTATGGAGAGAACAAGGCCTTGCGGAGTATGCCCGAAGATCGCGCGTAGGACGTTGAGTACCGTATCCATAGCCCCGGACTTTACCTGAAGGGCCGAGAAGATAGAGCCGAATATCACGATGAATATGATGAAGGCAACCTGATTAAGCCCCGTAAGCCAGGCCCTTCCCCATTCAATCGGGTCATATACACCGCCAAGGACAAGGGAAAGCACCCCTGTGCCTATGAATGCCGCTATGAGGTTACCGCCTATGAGCGGAATCTTCTTGACCGTGCTTACCAGCATGAGGAAAAGCACTGGAACAACTACTGTGATCATCGTTGTCTCCCTCCCCTTCAAGACATCGGAATAGAGGCAGTATATTTTTCATCAAGTATGAGTGTAAAGCGAAAGATTTGCTAAGGAGTATAGCAATATCATCATACTTATCATTGAAGGAGAGACCTGCTCTATGTTACTCCTTAATGGGAAAAATAGCTTATGAACATACAGACGCTAAGGACATTCATCGCCATAACCCGCTATGGGAAGCTGACGGAGGCCGCACGATACCTTAACCTTACCCAGTCAGCGCTATCCCGTACCGTACGGCAGATCGAGGATGAGATAGGGGCTCCTCTGTTCAATCATCAGGGTAACCGGATAACGCTCAACAAGAGCGGCATGAGATTCCTGGAAATGGCCGAGGATGTGATAGCCCGATACGACAACTGCATCAAGGAGATAAAGGAGGAGAACGGGCTCTTCGACAGGAGCATCATAATCTCGATCAGCTCCGCAGGGGTCAGCATACCGGGACTCATCCACGGATTCAGGAAGCTCCATCCTGAGACCTGGTTCTCATTGAGGACCTATGAGCGGGAGAAGGTGGACAAAGACGTGCAATTCACCTTCTTCTGTACCATCGATAAGGTGGATGAGCCTGATTCGATATTCCTTGCAGAGGAAGAGCTATACCTCACCGTCAGCCCTTCGAATCCGCTTGCAAAGCTCTCAGGAGTCAATCTATCGGAACTATCGTCCAGGAGCTTCCTGTTCGCGGATTTCAGCAATGACATGCAGGACATACAGATGTACTACTGCCGGCTCGCTGGCTTCATCCCTGATATGGACAACGTGGTGGGCAAGCAGGTGATCATGCTGATGCTGCTTGAACTCGACGAAGGCATAACGCTGCTTCCGAAGATGAACAATCCTAAGCTGGCCCAGATTCCCATACGGGATATCCACTGCACGCGCAGGATATACCTGAGGAAGAACACGCAGGTCTATGAGACACGCCTCGCGAGGGAATTCGAAAGATACTGCATCGATTACTTCAGACGCATGGGAAGTGGACCTTGCCCTGCTTCAGATGATGAATCATGACATGCAGATCGCGAATGGCCGCCAAAGCAAAACAACGAAAGCTTGCAGCCCCTAACTGATTATTCCAGCTGCTAATAAGGCATTATGACCACCCAGCCAAGGCCAATGGTTCATTGTAACGTGCATAATCTGATTGTCTCATTTGATTATGCTTGACCGTGATCCGTGTCATTGCATACACGTATGGCTACCCAAAAAGGTCCATTAGAAGTAATTAATCGGTAACATATATGGAGCATCACTTATTGACAGTGTTATAACGCTGTTATATAACACTGTTATCCATGAGCGAGACAGAGAAGAGGATACTCGAAACAGCCAAGAAGGAATTTCTTGAAAGGGGCTTTCAGGGAACATCGATGAGACGCATTGCAACGCTTGCGGGTGTTACTACGGGTGCCCTTTATGGCTATTTCGCATCAAAGGAAGATATCTTCGATTCGCTCGTGAATGATGCATATGAGACTGTGATGGATGCCTATAAGAGGGCTCATGAGGAGTTCGCCGCCCTGCCCTATGATACCCAGGTCTCTGGGATGGGAGATATAACGGCCAGATGCGTCGAGTGGTGCCTGGAATATATCTATGACCATCTGGACGAGTTCCACCTGATTCTGATGTGCTCCGACGGAACACGCTATTCGAACATGGTCGATGAGATGATGAAAGTCGAGGAGGAATCCACGGAGGAATTCATATCACTCATGAGGAAGAACGGGAAGGAGATACCAGAGATCGATCCCCTCCTTGAGCATATGGTCACATCAGGTTACTTCACATCCTTCTTCGAGGTGGTGAGGCACTCTGTTCCCCGGGAAGATGCAAGGATCTATATCCAGAACCTTCAGGCCTTCTACAAGGCTGGATGGGAGCGTCTTTTCGGCATGAGGCTGTGATGTCTCTTTTTTTTGAGCATAATGGTTAGCTTTGGCTAACCAATTTGGAGGTTTTATGAAGAACAATGACCTTGAACGTCTGCTACGATATGCAGGCAGATATAAGGCTCTGACGTATCTTTCGTGGGTACTGTCAGCAATCTCAGCGATATTGGCTCTGCTTCCGTTCATCTGCATCTGGCTGATAATCCGGGATGTGCTTGCATCGGAATATGGGATGATAGCTCGCTATGGCGCTTATGCCGTGGCACTGGCAATCGTCTCGATGCTTGTCTACATTGCAGCGCTCATGTGCTCGCATGTGGCCGCATTCCGTGTTGCGGCGAACATGAGGAAGGAGATGCTTTCCCATGTCATCAGCCTGCCACTCGGTGTCGAGGACCGCTTCGGAAGCGGAAAGATGAGGAAAATCATCAACGATTCAAGCGCGGCTACCGAGACATATCTTGCACATCAGCTGCCGGACAGAGCTGCTGCAATCGCTACTCCGATAGGGCTCATCGCAATGCTCCTATGGTTCGACTGGAGACTCGGGCTTCTTTCACTTCTCCCTGTCGTGCTTGGTTTCCTGATCATGATGAGGATGACTGGAGAGAGGATGCAGGAAAGGATGAAGCAGTATCAGGATGCCCTTGCTGACATGTCAAACCAGGCTAGACCGATATGAGAAATGGGTGATTGAATACACGAAGGAGCTTATGAGGCCGATGATCATATACACCGGAGCGATAAACAGCTCGTTCGCCTTCATAACAGCTGGAGCATTCATTCTTGCTTCCGGCGGAATCACTCCGGAGATCATCCTGAACGTGCTTTTCTATGTGATCATAACTCCAGTCATCTCGATAACGCTGACCAGAATCATGTTCAAGAGCGAGGAGGCGATGATAGTCCATGACGCGATCATGAGAGTGGACACCATAATGAACGAGAAGCCTCAGAGCAACGCCTTCAATGGATTCAGCCCTTCTGACAGCTCTGTGAAGCTGGAGCATGTGACATTCAGCTATGATGGCAAGAAGGATGCAGTCCATAATGTCTCAATTGATATCCCATCAGGCTCCCTCGTCGCATTCGTCGGCCCCTCAGGAGGAGGAAAGACGACGCTTGCCTCCCTCATCGCACGTTTCTTTGACCCTCAGGAAGGCACAATCAGGATTGGTGGATTGGATATCAGGGATATCCCGAAGGAACGACTCATGCAGTATGTATCCTTCGTCTTCCAGGACAGTCACCTCATAAAGGGAACGATAAAGGACAATGTGAAGCTGGCCAAGCCGGATGCAAGCGATGCCGAAGTACTTGAAGCTCTCAGAAAGGCAGAGTGCATGGATATCATCGAGAAGCTACCGGATGGCATAAACACAGTGCTTGGAAGCGGAGGCATATATCTCTCAGGCGGAGAGACACAGCGCATAGCGATAGCCCGCACGATACTCAAGGACTCCCCTGTAATCATACTTGACGAGGCGACGGCATTCGCCGATCCAGATAACGAGGTGAAGGTTCAGAAGGCGTTTTCCTCAATGCTGGATGGTAAGACTGTCATCATGATAGCCCATCGTCTCTCATCAATCACAAATGCCGACAGGATATATGTTCTGTCCGACGGTGAGATAAGGGAGAACGGTACATTTAATGAGCTTCTGGAGAAGAATGGGCTCTTCAGCCAGATGTGGAAAGACTATCAGAGCTCAGTGGAGTGGAAGGTCGGCAAGGAGGCAATGTGATGATAAAGGGACTTGAAAGGACATTCGCACTCTCTGAGAAGGGTGCAAGGGATCTGGTAAAGGGCTTCATTGCCTGCGCTGTGCATAATCTGACGCTCTTCGTACCTGTCGGCATTCTCTATCTTCTTGCATCAGATATGATGATGAACACCCTGACAGGGCGTAGAATATTCTATGCGGTCTTATGCATAATCTCAGTTGCCCTCATCATGATTTCATACCGATATGTCTACAAGGCAACCTATTTCTCGACCTATGTCGAAAGCGGCGTAAGAAGAGTGAGTCTTGCCGAGAAGCTGAGGAAGATACCCCTCTCCTATTTCGGCAAGAAGGATCTTGCGGATATAACAAGCACGATCATGGCAGATGCCGCGACGCTTGAGACAGGTCTCTCGCACTGGGTTCCCGAACTTATAGGAGCGGTCATCTCTACAACGATTGCGGCACTCTCGATCATGTTCTTCGACTGGAGGATGGGACTTGCAGCCCTCTGGCCGATTCCTGTCGCCATCCTTATAGTCGTCCTTTCGAGAAATGTGCAGTACAGACTCTCAAGGCGCTCAATGGATGCGAAGATGGAAGTGGCTGACGGCATACAGGAATGCATAGAGACGATGAGGGACCTCAAGAGCTGCAATGCCGAGAAGCAGTATCTCAAGGGGCTATTCAGGAAGATAGACAAGGTGGAGAGGAGAGCGATCATCTCGGAAGTCGGTACGGCTGTGTTCGTCGTCTCCGCCTCCTTCATCCTGAAGATAGGAATCGGAACCGTAGCACTGGCAGGATCTGTCCTACTTGCATCAGGTGAAATCGATGTGCTGACACTCTTCATGTATCTTCTCATCGCCTCCCGCCTTTATGATCCTCTTCAGAGCTCACTGCAGAACCTTGCGGCAGTCATCTCCCTCAGGACGAATGTCGAGAGAATGGATGAGATACTCTTCCATCCCCTTCAGGAAGGAAAACCTGAACTTACTAACAGTGGCTATGACATTGAATTCAAGGATGTGCGTTTCGGTTATGGCAATGGTGAGGAAGTCCTGTCTGATGTGACTTTCACGGCAAAGCAGGGAGAGGTGACAGCGCTTGTCGGGCCATCTGGCGGTGGCAAGACGACGGTCTCAAGACTTGCAGCCCGCTTCTGGGATCCTGATTCAGGGAGAATAACAGTCGGAGGAATGGATGTCACCAAGACAGATCCGGAGTCGTTATTATCACTCTATTCAATCGTATTCCAGGATGTGACGCTCTTTGACAATACCATCATGGAGAACATCAGGATAGGACGGCGGGATGCGACAGATGAGGAAGTAATTGAAGCCGGGAAGATGGCACAGTGCCTGCCGTTTGTCGAGAAGCTTGCTGATGGCTGGAACACGATGATCGGTGAGAATGGATGCGAGCTTTCAGGTGGAGAGAGACAGCGTATATCAATCGCACGGGCTTTCCTGAAGAATTCCCCGATAATCCTTCTCGATGAAGCCACAGCATCACTGGATGCTGAGAACGAGACGGAGATACAGAAAGCACTCTCGAAGCTGATTGAAAACAAGACGGTCCTTGTAATCGCGCATAGGATGCGTACAGTCGAGAATGCGGACAAGATCGTTGTTCTCTCAGGTGGCCATGTTGCTGAAGAAGGCAGTCCTGATGAACTGCTGAAACAGAACGAAATCTTCTCACATATGGTTGCCTTGCAGAAAGAAAGCAGCGAGTGGAAGATCTGATCTAAAACATAGGCTCTGGGAATAATCCTATCCATGGTTGTCCCCAGAGTCCTATTCAGAATCTGAAGGAGAAAGTATAGCCAAATGGCCTCATCAAGAAAAATGATTCCAATCAGGTATATCAATATTTTCTAGCACTGAATTTGGATCAAGATTAGGGTCACTGTCGGGGTCATTAGGGTCATAATCAGAGTCAATGACGGTGGCATTGGGGTCATATTACAAGAGGAAGCCCTTTTGGGCTCTAGTTGTTATTACCCTTCAAAATTCGTTATATACATCAGCATAAAATTGATTTTTGCAGAATGCTATGGATTACCATTAAACTCAAATACCACTTTTTGCCATCGGCCAATGTTATATACAGGTTATTGCCAATCAGTTTTGACTTTATTTTAAAATTCCTATCTGCACAGCGTTGATGGAAAACCGCATTTGAAGCGTTCATTTTCGGTTTAGTCCCTGTATTTCAGCGAATTTGGGTTTTCAATAATCC